>JAQBUS010000101.1 GCA_027623875.1 Pseudomonadota bacterium | reverse complement strand
TTTCTCCCACAGCCCACTTAAGAGCCACTACAGCCTTTTTCGGATCGGTGACGACGGGGGATAATAGGTGAGGTATCCCATCGTACACACTAAGCTCGAGCATTTTTGGATCAATCATAATCATTCTGCACTCTTCAGGCGTCAGCTTGTATAAAAGACTTAAAATCATCGTATTAATAGCTACAGATTTTCCAGATCCAGTAGTCCCAGCAATTAATAAATGAGGCATCTTTGCGAGATCTGCTACAGCCGGAACACCTCCAATATCTTTTCCGAGTGCAAGGCCGAGTTTTTGTTTGCCGTCTCCAAACTCTCTGGATGATAATATTTCTCTAAACCCAACCATCTCTCTGTTAATGTTAGGTAACTCGATACCTATAACTGAACGTCCTGGTACCGTTGAAACACGAGCTGATAGTGAAGACATAGATCGAGCTATATCGTCAGCCAAACCTATAACTCTAGATGCTTTGAGTCCCGGTGCTGGCTCTAATTCGTACATTGTAACCACTGGGCCCGGACGCACGGATACTATATCTCCTTTGACTCCATAATCATCTAGAACAGCCTCTAGCATCCTTGCATTCTCTTCCAATGCCTCTTCGCTTACTTGCTGACGTTCAATAATAGAAATATTTTTTAGAAGACTAAGTGGTGGAAGTTCGTATTTAGAACCCACATCTTCAAACTTCAAATTAGGTTGTGCGTCAGTTTGAGCTTTTCGGGATGGTGTTGTATTTTTTTTGATCGGGTATTCAATCATAGGCTTACCATCTGAATTATTAGAATTCCGAATTCTAGGACTTCCATAAATATTATCAGAACCCTCAGAGCTATCAGCTCTTTCAAAACCCTCCGTCCAATCGTCTTCATTATCATCTGGACTAAAAGCCAAGTCCTTCAAATCAACGTCAAATTGGTTATTATCAATATTACCACTACTTTCACGCCGACTCTGAATTATTGAAGAAATTTTTGAACTTATTCGATCTTCTGCATCTAATACATTCTTATGGGATAATGCTGGTTCGAAATTAAGATTTTTCTTGAAGTCATCAGTATTAAAGAAAACTTTCTTTAATACTGAATAGAACTTACTCCCTAAATTATTATTTGAACCATCCTGGAAGTCTTTACCTTGCTGGAGTTCCCACTGATTTACTGTATCTTCAGCAGAATCAGAAAAAGATTCCTCCTTCACAAACATAATTCTATTTATTTTAATCGTCCAAACGACCAGTAGATAAACCAACCGGGCCAAAGCTTTGGTAATGTTGAAATAGATTAATAACATAGTTCTAATTAAAAAATTAAAAAATGCCTTTAACTCGCTCTTTTCAAATCCTAAAATAAAAAGTAATAGCCCTCCGCTAATTAACAAAAGAGTGCCAGATAAGGCCGTCAAGTGTATAGCTTCAGTGGCAGAAATAATAGTTATTATACTCCCTAGAACCATATCTCCGAAAAGACCCCCAATACCAAAGGGATTACTCCACTCTGGGTTAGGTATATATGTTGAAGCATAGATCGAAATAGATGCTATCGCTATAGGCGCAAAAATTAGCCTTCCAATTGCCCTTGTCGAACCTTTATGAGCTAAAAACCTTACACCCCAAGATATAAATATTAGTGGTATAGACCAAGAGCTGAAACCAATAATCATGAAAAGTGAGCTCGAAACAGATGCTCCAAATTGGCCCATTATATTCGTTGGACTTGCTCCAGTAGCTGATAACCAGCCAGGGTCTTTAGGACTATAAGAGAACAGTATCAGAAGAAAAATACCCCCCACAGCAAGCAAACATAAACCCAAGAGCTCACGGCTCTTTCTGTCAATAATGACCTTTACGTGATTATCCATTATTGGTTGGGGCTTCCTAGTTTGAAAAGCCATACTTTATTTCCAATCTTTACGCATATAAAAAATTTTTAATATTTGTTAACCCTGATCGGGCCTCTTCAAGCGGAGCAACTAAAGCTACTCGAATATAATATTCGCCTGGGTTTTTACCATTATAATCTCTACCTAAGTATTTTCCTGGCAGTACTTTGACTCCTGTTTTTTCCCAGAGCGTTTTTGCAGCAGTTTCTCCGTTATGAACTGGCAACCACAAAAAGAAACCTGCTTCGGGAGAGCAATACCCGGGAACCCCTTTAAAAATTTTATCGGCTAACTCTGATTTTTCTTGGTATAACTTTCGATTACCTTGGACATGAGTTTCGTCACCCCAAACTTTCTCAGATACCCGCTGTAAAGGAAGAGATAGAGGAGCACCTCCGTAATTCCTAAGTGTCTTCATAGCCTTAATGTTTTCTGGCCCACTAGCTGCAAAACCGGATCGTAGGCCCGCCAGATTTGATCTCTTAGAAAGAGAATTAAACAACACAACTCTCTCAGGCGAGCACCCAAGTTCGTTAGATACCGTTATTATACCAAGAGGTTTCTCAACTTTATATATCTCTGAATAACACTCATCACAGAAAATCTTAAAATTATACTGTTCAGCAAGTTTTAGAAGTTTTATCCAATATGCTCGGGAAGCGACAGCACCTTGCGGATTTGATGGAGAACAAACATAAAGAATCGCGGTTCTATTTAAAACCTCCGGCGCCAGAGTGGAATAGTCTGGAAGAAAACCGCTTTCCTTTGTTGCCTCTACATAGACAGTTTCAGCATTTACAGCATACGCCGCTACTGAATAAACTTGATAAAAAGGGTTAGGAATCAAAATGACTGGTTGTCTTCCAGATACTTTTTCGGGGCATAATGCTAAAGAAGCACTGAACAGCCCCTCTCTAGTGCCATTTAAAGGGAAAATCTGAGTCTCATAATTATAATTTACATCATAACGGAATGTCATCCATTTACTAATCGCAATTCTTAACTCTGCAGTCCCATCATTAGGTGGATATCCGCAAAACTCCTGCATGTTATCCATAATTAAACTGGATATCCATTGTGGAAATGGATGACGAGGGGAGCCGATTGTCATATCAATTGGTTCCTTAGCAGGATTAATTCCGTTAAGAAGTGCCCGTAAGCGCGGAAACGCGTACTCTGGCAGCTTTGAAAACCGCTCTGGAAAGGTCATTGACCTACTATGCCTCATAAAATCAGGATCATTAGTGCCCCGTTAAAAATTAATTTAACCTTTGTTTTGATTGAGGTCTATAAAAACAAATAAAAATAAGAAATGAACTCCATAAAACTGTGTCTTTTTAGTACCTTAAAAAAGGATTTTCTCTATCTCTGAGCCGACAGCCAATAATTTCTCTTCTGAATATGGCTTTGACATCAACATCAAACCTACTGAAGGTTCATGGGTAGGAAGTGTTAAGGCAGCCAAACCCAAAAGATTTCCAATTCGGGTATTACGTAAAGACATCAAGTTTTCAGTTTTATAATAATCACTGTCACTGATTAACCTTTGAGCATTTGGTGGTAAAATTGGCGACGTTGGCAGTGCTACAATATCAAATTCTTTTGTTTGATTTAACCAAATATCGCGAATCTCATTTAACCTTTTCCAACTCCTAATATAATCAGAGGCCAAAACACCAGAACCAAGCATGAATCTTTCTAAAATCTCAGGAAACATTAGTTCAGGAGATGCTTCTATCTCTGTTTTCCATGTAGCATAAGCCTCAGATGGAAAGAGAGTGGCTGTTAAAGACATCATCTCAGAAATTTCAGAAATTTCTCTAAATTCAATTGAAGCACCCGCTTCTTTTAATAAATTGATTGATTGATTAAAGCCCGAAAGGACTTTAGGTCTCACATTTTCGAGAGCAACGGTTTCCAAAACCATTACTTTAACATTTCGTAAATTAATTTCTTTCAGTTTCTCTACTTTTTTACCTTCGAGAGCACCCAGTAGATAGGCTGCATCCTCAACCGATCTACATAATGGTCCAACAGTATCAAAACTGGGGCATAACGGAACGGTTCCGGAAACTGAAAGCCTTCCAATCGTTGTTTTTAACCCAACTAAATCATTCCATGCTGCCGGAATTCTTACCGATCCACCGGTATCTGATCCAATACCTGCCGCTGCAATATTAAATGCAACTGATGCCGCAGCTCCTGAGGAAGAACCGCCTGGAACCGCATCATGATCATTTACACAAGGAGGGGTTTCAGTCATGGGATTTTGTCCCAATCCAGAAAATGCTAACTCACTCATATGAGTTTTACCAAGGCATACCAATCCAGCCGCTGTTGCATTTTTAAGAACCCAAGCATCCTCACTTGGGATACGGTTTTTTAACAATCCTGTTCCAGCTTCCGTAGCCACTCCTGTGGTATCAAATAAATCTTTCCAAGAGATTGGGACACCGTCTAATAAACCCTTCCTCGACTTTGCTTTTGCTCGCGCACTAGCCTCCTCAGCTTCTCTTAAAGCTCGCTCTTCGGTCAGTCGCGCATAAATTCTATTCTTGAACTGGCTCTCAGAAGCCGCCTTTAAATAAATTTCTGTTAGGTCTAACGGATCAATTATACTATTTTCTATACCACGCCCTAAATCACATGCTGTCATTTTAAGCCATTCATCAGACATATTAACTATCCCTACTAATTTAAATATTAAGTTAATCACAATTAACACCATGGACAACCATAAGTTTTCAGAGGTATTCGAGCCTATGAAACACAATGCAGAAATTCTTATTATTGGTGGTGGTTTAAACGGGCTCGCGCTCTCCACAGCATTAGGCTCCGCTGGTTTAGACATTATTCTTATCGACGACCCTGCTTATAAACCTGATATGGAAGACACATTTAACGGTCGGGCCTATGCCCTGGCACTGGCTTCACAAAGCCTACTGAAAGCCTTAGGTCTTTGGGCTATAATTGAACCCAACGCACAACCAATACTTGATATAAAAGTAACTGACGGAACTTTAGATAAAGGGCCATCTCCTTTTTTAATGCACTTTGATCATAAAGAAATAAATACAGAAGCCATGGGTTATATGATTGAAGATAATACTCTTCGCAACGCTTTTTATGGGCAGATAAAACGATCTTCTAATATTAAAATTATCTCAAACAAAGTAATCAACCATTCAATTCATCCAGGAAAAGCACACATAACCTTAGAAAATTGTGACACTATTGAGGCTTCTATTATTTTAGCGTGTGATGGAAGATTAAGCTCAACTGCAAAGAGGGCTGGGATTTCTCGACGCGTCAAGGAGTACAATCAAAGTGCTATAGTAACTACTGTAACACATGAACAACCACATATGGGAATTGCCTATCAATATTTTATGCCATCAGGACCATTGGCGATTTTACCACTCCAGAAGAACCGTTCTTCAATAGTTTGGGCTCTAACCTCAGAGCATGCCTTAAAGTTGTCAACGCTTGATGATAAAAAATTCTCAAAAGAACTTAGGTTTGTTTTTGGGGATTTTCTGGGTTGCTTCAATATTTGTAGTGAGCGCTTTACATATCCTCTAAATATGACTGTTGTAGATAGTTTTATTGCAGATCGGTTAGCACTAGTAGGAGACGCTGCTCATGGAATTCATCCAATAGCTGGTCAAGGCTTGAATCTAGGCTTACGCGATGTCGCTTCAATCGCAGAAATTTTAGTTGACGCATACAGAAGAGGGGAAGATCTCGGTGCACCATATGTCCTAGAAAGGTACGAACAATGGCGCCTTTTTGACTCAACATTACTTTCG
>JAQBUS010000100.1 GCA_027623875.1 Pseudomonadota bacterium | reverse complement strand
GAGATAAAACTTTCTTAATATCAAAGTGGTTAACCTGGGCCTTTATTAAGGCCTCAGAAATCATCTCATGAATAACCCGTGTAGCTGGACATCCTGAATATGTAGGCGTAACATCAATTTCAAAACCATTTTTACCCTCACGTACGTCACGTATAACTCCTAAGTCACCAAGAGTTAGAGCTGGGATCTCGGGATCCAGAACAGCCTCTACGATTGATCTAACAGACACAACGTTCATAAATCACCAATTTGAACTTGGATATGTACGCTGTAAGTACTGCATTTCAGCTAAAATATACCCAAGATTTTCTGTATGATGGCCCTGAACAGCACCTTTATGATAAAAAAGTGAATCGGGGAGTGTTAATGTTGATTGACCACAATCAGCAGAAAGCTGCTCGACAACACGCGTGCGTAATGAAGCGGGAAGTTCAGAAATTCCTGCTTTAAAAAGAATGTAATCATTATCCGAATTCTCGAACAAACTCCCAAAATAGGGCCATAACGACTCAAGCGCATTTTGGATACGCGTGTGGCTTTCTGCACTCCCATCGCCAAGTTTGATCACCAGACTACTGGATCTCTGACGATGGTATCGAACCTCCACAAAAGCCTTTTGAGCAATCTCAACAACTGAGATATCACTACCAGCGCAAAGTAAGCCAAGTTGTTCAAGATGCCATGCATCAAACAGATATTGGCGGACCAACGTTGTAGCAAAGTCAATATTAGGTCGCTCACATAATAACGCATTACGAAATTCTTGTGTGTCACGTAAAAAGGCGAGTTCATCGGCTGTGCGACCTTTTGCTTCAATGTTCGCGGCTAAGCCAAGCCACATTTGAGCATGCCCCATTAAATCTAGCGAGACATTGGCAAGAGCAATATCTTCCTCCAATGTTGGAGCGTGGCCACACCACTTTGAATTTTGTTGCGCTAAAATAAGGGAATTGTCCCCCATACGTAATGCTAAATGAAAACGAGGGTCATTCATATCTTCTTAACCACTTTCGGAATGTCGTAAAAACTCGGATGCCTATAAATTTTTCCTTGAGATGGATCAAACATCGATCCTTTTTGGGAGGGTGACGAAGCTATAATTTGATTTGATGGAACAACCCAAATACTCAAACCCTCATTACGTCTGGTATAAACGTCACGAGCATTATTCATGGCTGTTTCGGCATCAGAAGCATGAAGCGATCCGACATGGCGATGCGCAGTGCCATGCTGTCCGCGAATAAATACTTCCCATAGTGGAGATTCTATCGACATTCTATACCCCTAATCCTTAGCGTTCATGGCTTTAGACTGCTTACTGGCGTTCGCCATTAATCCTTCACGAAACCACTCTCCGTCATCCCATGCTTTGTTACGAGCTGCCAACCTTTCGATGTTGCAGGGCCCATTACCGGAAATAACTTCAAAAAATTCTTTCCAATCAGGTTCTGAAAAATCGTATTGCTCTGTTTTTTTATTCCATTTTAGGTTTTCGTCTGGAATTTTAAGTCCAAGATATTTTGCCTGTGGTGCAGTTTGATTCACAAATTTTTGTCGCAATTCGTCATTAAAATTTATTTTAATTTTCCAGGCCATTGATTGAGCCGAGTGGACACTTTCACTATCAGACGGACCGAACATCATTAATGAGGGGTACCAAAAACGATTAAGGGAATCCTGCGCCATAGCCTTTTGTTCTTTTGAACCAAAAGACATCTTCATCATAATATCAAACCCCTGCCTCTGATGGAAACTCTCCTCCTTGCAAATGCGCACCATAGCTCGAGCGTATGGCCCATATGACGTTCTCTGAAGTGGGACCTGATTCATTATGGCCGCTCCATCAACAAGCCATCCCACTGCCCCCATATCGGCCCAGTTAAGGGTTGGGTAATTAAATATGGACGAATATTTTGCACGGCCGGAAAGCAATTCCTTAGTCATATCATCACGAGATTTACCAAGTGTTTCTGCTGCTGAGTAAAGATAAAGACCGTGTCCCGCCTCATCTTGGACTTTAGCCAATAAAATAGCCTTACGTTCTAAAGTGGGCGCACGACCAATCCAGTTACCTTCTGGAAGTTGCCCAACAATTTCAGAATGTGCATGCTGCCCCATTTGACGAACTAATGTTTTTCGATAACCTTCTGGCATCCAATCTTTGGGCTCGATCCTCTCCCCTCGATCAATGCGTTCCTGAAAGGCTCTCTCTTTAGGATTCATCTTGTTCAATGATTTAGGTTGACTGCCAGTTGACTCGACTTGTTGTGCGTACATGGATCACCCTCCTTCATATTAAATAAAACTTACTTCTTTCTTACATAAACCGTCCGGTCGGTCAAGTTTATGGCCCCAAACCAAAAATAAAAAACTAGACGTCGCTTTTTTTCCTGAGCTCTCCAATCCTTTCTAATACTTCACTTTCGTGTTTAGAGCTTTTAGATCCAATCAGCACAACGCCTGGCTCTTTTAACTCAGCACTCAGATCAATATAATAACGATGGCCAACCGTTTGTATTAAATATGTTTTTCCATCTGTTCCTCTTACATACCCCTTAGTTCTAACTAACTTGAGATCACTTCCACTTAAGAGCTTAGCAAATGCCTTTGGATCTAGAGGCGCGCCTGGAATGTATGTTTTAGACCAAAATTCATTAATATGAGGGCCCTGAGGATTGCTCTCGCCTACCCTCTTAACCCCCAGTAAAACATCTAACTCAATATTTGAGTGAGAAACACAAATACAGCTATCAAGGGGTGGGCTATTACTTGCCCAGCAATTAAAATCACTAAGGTTTTTTACTAAGTCTATCTTATTTGCAAAGATCAAATCTGCGCTTTGGATCTGAGCCAAAATTGTATCTGCAACATATTTATCAGATAGTTGATCCCTTATCTGCTCAGCGTCGACAAGAGCGACAATACTTTCGACATAACATTCTTCAATTAAGGAGATAGAAGTTTCTATCGCACTTGGTATCGCAACACCACTTGCTTCCAAAATTATATGATTTGGTTTAGGGTCTAATTTGGCCAATTCCATAAGAGATAATAATAGATCATTTCCATAGGAGCAGCAGACACAACCACCAGCAATAGAAATCATGTTTTCATCCTGTGAAATGATCAAATCTTCGTCGATAGCCAAACTACCAAACTCATTTACCAATATCGCTAATTTTAAACCATTTGCTTTGCGTAAAGCATTATTAACAAGTGTTGTTTTACCTGCACCAAGATATCCCGTCACGATTGTTACGGGTAGCCCTTTATTACTACTCACAGAGACTTCGCATCAAATATTCGTCCTCCCTGGACTGTCCCCCAAACTTTTACATCTTTAAGATTTTCAGGAGCAACAGAATAAGGGTCGTCCTCCAAAACAGCAAAGTCAGCCCTTTTACCAGTCTCTATAGAACCAACCTCATTATCCATATGAAGGGTATAAGCCGCACCCAATGTAATTGCATACAAAGCATCTTTAGCGGTTATTTTTTCTGCCTCTCCCTGTACTCGACCAGATGCTGTGATCCGATTTACTCCACACCAGACAGTAAAAAGAGGTCCTAGCGGAGTGACAGGCGCATCTGAATGTATTGCCATGGGCACTCCCGTTGTTAGTGCCGTACTGCACGCATTCATTCGTAAAGCTCTATCTGGACCAACTGTCAGTCTGTAGTGCTCATCTCCCCAATAAAAATGATGGTTTGCAAAAAGATTAACACACATGTCTAGCTTTTTCATTCGCCGGAACTGAGCTAAATCAGCTAACTGACAATGCTGCAGCGTAAATCTATGGTCTGGGCTCGGATTAACTTTTAAAGCACCTTCTAACATATCCAGAGCCATTTCAGTAGCTTCATCACCGTTTGTATGTGTATGGACTTGAACACCAGCCTCGAGTGCTAAACGATATAATTCAGATAATTGTTCTGGTGCGGTGTACCACAATCCATTTGGTGCACCATTATAATACCCAGGCCAGCGCATTCTGGCAGAAAATCCTTGTATGGAGCCGTCCGCTACGGCTTTAATACGGCCAAGCTTCAACCTGTCTGTAGTTTTCTTTTTTAAAGAAACAGCTAAATCTACTGTTTCTTTGGGTGTCGCGCCTAAAAATACCTTCAAAGGGACTACAGTTGCAGGATAACTTTCTTGGTTCGTTGTCTTCAACATTGAGTCAACGCCATCTTCTGTCAGGCGTGCTGCTAAATCAGTCACCGTCGTTACGCCAGCACGCACACACAATTTTCCGAAAGCCAACAAACCTTCCTCATCACTGTCGGTCATTGACCTATTAAAACCAACATGTACCCCAATTGGAGTCATGGCGTCAGGTCCATAAAGTTCTCCTGTTGGGTAGCCATCCTCATCCAAAGGAATTCCCGGGTGATTGATACCAGTCTTCATTAATCCACCAATTTCTAAGGCTTTTGAATTAACATTCATAATGTGACCAGACGCATGCAATACACCGATTGGCCTAGTTGATGAAACCTTATCTAAATCTTTGCGCGAAACCCGTTTATTATCCATATAGATTGGATCCAATTGCCAACCTGAGAGAGGAGCGTCAGGGTCAGTTAATTTACTCTCAGCTTCTTTCAGCCTCTGGACTACCCTATCTATCGTTTTTGCACCTGACCAAGTATTACCGTCTGGATCCATTCTATCAAAAAAACCGCAATAAACGTATCTCCACAGGGTACCTTCCATCGTGTGCGCGTGCCCTTCGACAAAACCTGGCATAATTATTTTATCTTCAAATGTAGTATCTAACCTGAACTCCCCCCATTTTTGGAGTTCCTCCAAACTACCCGTCCCAAGAACTTTTCCATCCTTTACTGCGACATACGACGCGACTGGTATTGCTGAGTTCATTGTTATTATTTTTTTTGCCGAATAGATAACTATCATTGCGCACCTCTTATTTTTTATCCGATTAAGAATTAATTCCTAGTTAAAAGTTTATCTAAAAAACTATAGAACCACTTGGCTTGCTCCTCATCATTTTCATACATTAATTGTGTTTGTTCTTCGTGTGACTGCTCTCCAAGCCCTTGTTTCCAGTCTTCCTTCTGCCACCTTCTAAAACCCTCAATTGTAACTTCAGCATGAAATTGAAACCCGTAAACTTTTTGTCCGTAACTAAAAGCCTGATTGGGAAAAAGCGCTGTGCTAGCAAGCTTTACGGCACCACTCGGAATGTCAAAGCCGTGATAATGAGACTGTGTGACGAAAAGTGGGGTTTTCAAAAAACTACCCGCCTCAGGTGTTGGGTCCATTTTATAATAACCAAACTCACCCGCTCCACTCTTAAGTGGTCCAACTTTAGCCCCAAGATGATGGGCTATTTGTTGAGCGCCTTGGCAAATTCCTAACAAGGGAATGTCAGCCATTAAACAACTTTCAATCCACTTGTATTCGTCTTTAAGGAAAGGAAAACGATCAATTTCAAAAGCATCATATTTCCCACCGTAGATAACACTACCAATTACTGAATCATCTAATTCATCCAAACGCTCCCCAGCAAACAACTTAACCGTTTTCGATTGTATACCTTTCAAGCTCAACCAATTTACGACTCGGTCATCCGCAGGCTCTTCGCCATGTCTAATTAGGACTACTTTTTTTGTCATTTTATTTTCCCATTATCTTTACTTTAACCCTACCAAATTAATCCAAATGTTGAC
>JAQBUS010000099.1 GCA_027623875.1 Pseudomonadota bacterium | reverse complement strand
CTAGTTTTAGTACGGCTCGTCCCAAATCTGCACCGATACAATCAATAGCACAAAGCGCTGCCACAGAATTCATTGCATGATGAACTCCTAAAGCATTAATTTTAACATAAATGATTTCGTTCTTGGCACTTATCTTATATATCATTTTTGAATTGAAAAACTTAATATCGTGCAATTTCCAATCTGCTGTCTCCGTACATCCAAAGGTTTTAATTTTAGGGCTTACTAATTCACCCGCAAAACTTAACTGATCTTCATCAGCATTTATGATGCCAAGTCCATTTTCCTTTAACGCAGAAAGAATGCTAGTCTTTTCCTTTGTTATCTCGTTCAAAGATTTAAATGCTGCCAGATGCGCTTCAGCTATTGCTGTTATTATTGCAACATCAGGCCTTATCATTTGTGCTAAAGGTAAAATTTCTCCTGGATTACTAGTGCCGATTTCAAAAATTGCGAACTTTGTCATTTCTGGCATGTTTGCAAGTGTTAGGGGAACCCCCCAATGATTATTATAACTTTTTTCAGCTGCATGAATAATACCCTGGCCTTCAAGAGCTAATTTAATCATTTCCTTTGTGGAAGTCTTTCCTACCGAACCAGTGATAGCAATTACCTTAGCCTTGCACCTTTTTCGGGCTGCTACACCAATCTGTCGTAAAGCATGAGCTGAGTTTTTAACGACTAAAATCGGGATGTTTTCTGACAAATCTTTTGGTTTTTTTTCTACTAATACTGCAGATGCTCCTTTACTAAAAGCATCCTTTATATATTTGTGCCCATCAGTAGATCCTTTTACGGCAATAAAAAGATCATTTGGCTTTATAGTACGTGTGTCAATAGAAACTCCACCCACCTCAAATTTTCCAGTGACGTCCCCAGAAGTGATCTTTTTTAATTCCTCTGAAGACCAAAGAGCCATTAAATAATACCATCTAAGGCAGCTACTGAAATGCTAGCTTGCTCAGAATCATTAAACGGCAAAACGTCATCTCCGATTATCTGACCTGTTTCATGACCTTTACCCGCGATTAACAAAACATCACCGTTAGCAAGTTCTGATATAGCTCTTAAAATAGCTTCTGCTCGATCCGGAACTTCACAAGCCTTAGGTGCTCCAAGCTTTACCATTGATCGAATTTCACGAGGGTCCTCACTCCGAGGATTATCATCAGTTATAAAAATTTTATCAGCCCATTTTTCAGCCGCGGCTCCCATCAATATACGTTTTGTTTTGTCGCGATCTCCACCAGAACCAAAAACAATTAATACACGACCTAACGCATGTAAGCGTATTGCCTTTAATGCTACCTCTATCGCATCAGGCGTATGTGCATAGTCTACAAAAATTGCTCCACCATTTTTTCGGCATGCTACTAATTCCATCCTTCCACTCACAGTTTTAAGTCCAGAAAGACATCCGAAAACCTTTGATGGGTTACACCCGCTAGCGATAGCGAGGCCAGCGGCAATGAGAACATTTGATCCCTGAAAATTACCTATTAGTTCCAACTTAACTTGGTATTCTTTACCTTGATGAGAAAATCTCAAATCCTGACCATTCGTAACAAATTTCTGATTGATCAACCTCAAATCACAATCCATTTTCTTACCAATAGTGAAGCTCCGGATACCTTGATTTTTTGTAATAGTGAGTACTTTTTTACCCCAAACATCATCCATATTAATGACTGCAGTACCCCCATGCATTAAAACACGAATAAACAAATCCATCTTTGCCAGAAAATAAGTATCTAGGTCTATATGATAGTCCAGATGGTCTTGGGATAAGTTAGTAAATCCGGCGGCCATCAAACCTACTCCATCTAGTCTTCTTTGATCTAGGCCATGAGAAGAAGCTTCCATCGCAGCATGCGTTACGCCTAACTGAAACAGTTCAGAAAGCAGTCCGTGCAAAATGATTGGGTCAGGTGTGGTTTGCGCAACAAAACGGGTAATAACACCTTGTACCCCGTTAGTTCCTATATTTACAGCTTTAAATCCTAATGCCTCCCAAATCTGGCATGTAAAACTGGAAACGCTCGTTTTTCCATTTGTACCAGTGACGGCTGTCATAGTTCCAGGTTGGGATCCAAACCATAATGCTGCTACGTAGGAAAGCGTCTGCCGACTATCTTCAACGACTATAATTGCTACTGTTTTTTGCCTTAGGTAAGTTCCGTTTAACTTATAGCCCTCTTTATCTGTTAGAATCGCAACAGCGCCCGCATCAATAGCCTGGCTCACATATTTAGCCCCATGGACATTCTGTCCAGACAACGCTGCAAATAGATACCCTTTCTTTACTGAACGGCTATCGGAAGCTAACCCCATTACTTGAACATCTCCTCCATTTAACGCGGTGAGGCCCAGTTCACTTAATTTTTTATTTCGAATTTGAACCATTTAACTGCCTCCCGAAATACATATTAGATTACTTAAGTTGTACAGTTTCGTTGTCTTCTGGTGTTGGCCAAAGGTTTAGTAAAGGCGCTATCCTTCTTATAATCTCCGCTGCCACCGGGGCTGCTGTCCATCCGGCAGTGCGTTTGCTCTCTTTTTCAATTCTGTATGATGGCTCATCAAAAGAAACAACCAAAACGTATCGCGGATCATTCGAAGGAAAGAAAGATGCAAAAGTAGAAACAACTCTGTCATCATCATACCCGGCAGCTCCAATTTTTTGTTTTTCAGCGGTGCCAGTTTTACCTCCAACAGAATAGCCCTCGACTTCTCCTAATGTTGCAGTTCCATCTCGGACAACGCTTCGGAGTATTTTTCTGATTTGATGTGATGTGGTTTCGGAGATCACCCTAGAGCCCAAACTCTCGGTAGTTTTCTTGAGTATGGTTGGTTCTACCTTATTCCCACCATTAACTAATGATGAGTAAGCGACTGCTAAATGTAGTGGACTTACAGATAAACCATACCCATATGAAATCGTTATCATTGACATATCTGTCCATTTCGCAGGAATGAGAGGTTTTATATTTCGAGCCTCAGTCATCTCCAAAGTTGTTGGGTGAAATAAACCTAATGATTCGAGAAAGCTCTTTTGATTTTCGATTCCAACCTTAGAAGCGAGTATCGCTGTTCCAACATTTGAGGATTTAGAAATTATGTCCGCCACTGTTAAACTGGGACCGGCATAATGCTCATCCCGAACTGTAACACCTGAAATTATCATCTTGCGCTCAAAGTCTATTACTGTTTCAGGATTCACTAGCTCTAAATCAAGAGCCTTAGCAGCAGTAAATGTTTTAAACGTAGACCCCAACTCGTATACACCTTGTACCGCACGATTAAATAATGGGCTATTGCTTGGATCGCCTGACTTCAGAACACCAGGTCGCCTATTCAGATCAAAATTTGGAAGAGAAACCATTGAGATAACTTCCCCTGTCTTAACATCCATTACAATGCTCGAGGCTCCCTTAGCTCCAAGTAAATCCATACCTCCAGCTAAGACTCTTTCGGTAGCTGCTTGAATACTAAGATCAATGCTTAATTGAAGCGGCTCACCATGCCGAGATGGGTCACGTAGAAACTGATCAAAACTTGCTTCAACTCCGGCTCTACCAACTATATCAGCACCAACCGCACTCTCATTATTAAAACCAGCGCCCCCTAATATATGACTTGCTAAACTTCCGTTCGGATAAACACGCAACTCTCGATGCCCAAAGAGAAGCCCAGGCTCACCGATGTCATGTACGGCTTGTTGCTGCTCTGGACTTATTTTTTTCTTAAGCCACAAAAATGATTTATCACTTGTTAACTCAGTTAGAAGCCTGCTTTCGCTAAGTTCAGGGAATATTCTTACCAGCTCTTTAACTGCTCGATTTGGCTGTAAAATTATCTTTGGGTTAGCGTACAAAGCATTTGTAAACAAATTAGTTGCTAAAATATTCCCGTTTCGATCAATAATGTTCGAACGCTGAGTAATGGCCTTCACAGATGAAAATTCAGAGAAAGGTTCCGCCGTTTGAGAAGAAGCAAGAACTGTCATTCTAACACAAATCAATGAAAATCCGATAAGAAACAATAGTCCCATAAAAAACAAGCGACTCTCAGATCTTTGCCAGTTTTGATCCTCAATGGAGCTATGGCGCTTAGAAATGTTGTGACGTTCTACAATATCTGGGTCTAAGCCCTTACCCCGAAAGTAAAGAATTTGCGCTAACGGCCTAAGAGGTATTCTAACCATAGTTTTCTTTGTTGAGCTTACTCATGTCAAACAGCTGATCATTTTAAACTTACTCTGATTGCTTCAAAATCTATACTTGATATTGATTTCATTTGGTTAGAGGATATTGGTAATAACCCTAACGACTTATAGTTCAAATTTGCTAAATTTTGTAATCTTTCTGGACGATTCAAATAAGCCCATTCTACGGTTAGTACATTTAACGTTTCCTTAACATCACTCATTTCTGCCTGAGTTTTCTTAATGCTTTGGGACACTTCTAACGTCTTAACATTTTCGTAATTTGCCCAAAAACCAGTTAACATCACAAAGGTCACTGAAAAGACATAAGCTAATAATCGCATTTTTCTAAGGCCTCCTGCGTTAACTTTGGCAAGCCCAAACGGTCTCTATTAATTTTGTGATACATAGCCTCTGTTCGCCTTGCGATTCGTAATTTTGCAGACCGTGATCTTGGATTAAAGGATACTTCCTCAGCATCCGCCCTATATGGATTAGCCCTGTTAGCATGAAAACTCGACTCAGCATATTTAACGGCCGGCATATACCTACTTACACTTCTATCAATTCCGGACCTGGCACCTAAAAATTTCTTTACTATTCTATCTTCCAGAGAATGAAACGTTACAATTGCCAACTCACCTCCTGGGGGTAACAATCTTTCTGCTGCTTCTAAACCCATAATAAGTTCAGCCAATTCATTGTTTACCGCTATTCGTAGAGCCTGAAATGATTTAGTCGCAGCATGAATTTTACTTGACCCCGGTTTATTCACAGTCTGCTTTATAATGTCCGCAAGCTGTAATGTAGAAACTATTGGGCGCAGCATCACTATCGCTTTAGCAATCTTCCTGGATGCCTTCTCCTCACCATACTGAAATAGAATATCCGCGATATCTGCTTCATCAAAACCGTTAACAATATCGTAAGCTGTCAGATTAGACATTCGCATATCCAGGGGCCCATCTTTAGAAAAAGAAAAACCGCGATCAGGTTGATCCACCTGCATAGATGAAACCCCAAGATCTAAAACTATACCAGCCAGATGAGCCTCATTATTAATCAATGTATCGAGTTCAGAAAAATTTCCAGCTTTAAACTGGACGCGTCCCGGAAATTCTTCTGAAAGAGACGCAGCGGTCTTTGCTACACTGGGATCCCTATCAATTGCTATGATTTTTGTTACACCTTCATTTAGTAGGGCCCTACTGTAGCCCCCAGCACCGAATGTTCCATCCACCCAAGTTCCAGCAAGATTTACATTATCAATAATCTTATTAATTAAAACAGGTACGTGTTGGGGCTGTGGCGCTATTTTAGCAGCGGCGTTGTTCATCGGTTACTCAAACTTTTCTTCAGTAAGAGGGGAATCTAAAAGTGTTAGAGGATCAAAATCCAGTCCCTTTGAATCTAACCAACTCTCGATTGCTCTTTCATGTCTATATGAAATTTGTGGTGAACTAATTCGAAAAGTATCCCCTGTGGCCTTAAAGTGAGCTTAAT
>JAQBUS010000098.1 GCA_027623875.1 Pseudomonadota bacterium | reverse complement strand
CATAATAAGCATTAGTCATGTTGTTCTCACACTCTGATTGAACGGATACATTATCTTAAATCTACAATGCAATATAACTAATAAAGTAACGATAGCACCAAACTGATGCAAAATTGCCAAATACCAAGGGGCAGCATACAAAAGAGTTGTAATACCTAATATCATTTGAAAAATTATTGCCGTACTTACTAAATTACACGAATATTTTAATGAAATATTTCCTGATTTTCTCGATTTAATCCAGAGAAGAAAAGACGCAACAACTAAAAGGTACCCAATAATTCTATGGTTAAATTGAACAAGGGCTTGCGATTCAAAAAAGTTACTCCAAGTCGGATACAACTCAAAGGCTAAAGATGGAAAAATTTCTCCAGCCATTAAAGGCCAGTCAGTATAAGTGCTTCCAGCATCGGTCCCTGCAACCAAAGCGCCCAAAAAAATTTGCAAGAATGTCAAATGTAGTATTCCCGAAATAAAAGTTTTTAATTTTTTATCGGAATTTCTTTTTGAATGGATTAAGTGTGAGTCTAGAACGGCTAACCTAAGTATGTTCCAATATATGAAACCTAAGATAATAAAAGCTAAAGTTAAATGTATCCCCAGACGATAAGAAAACACATCTAAAACTCGACCGCTCAAACCGGACGAAACCATCCACCACCCAATTGTTCCCTGCACTATTAACAAAATACCAATAGCCAATGATTTGTTTTGAAGTGACTTTGAAAATATATTTCGACTAAAAAACCATATAAACCCTAAAAGCCAGACCAATCCTATTAGTCGCCCTAATTGCCGATGCCCCCACTCCCAATAGTAAATCACCTTAAAATCACTTAAGGTCATCTCTATATTCTGAAATGTGTACTCAGGAATTTTTTGGTATTTACTAAACGCCAATTCCCACATCTCTGTTGAGATTGGAGGCAACACACCCGTTATCGGTTTCCATTCAGTTATTGATAACCCTGAATCGGTAAGCCGGGTTAATCCTCCTACTATTATCATTATAACAATCAAAACTAACAGCCCGACTAGCCAGGTCCTAATAGACCGGTTATGTTCAACCCTGAAAGGTTTATCAATCACACCTGCTCTAATTCTTTTTTTTTCTTGAAGATCAACTTCTTCAAAAACAAATTCCTTTTTATCCATCCCGACACTTTCATAAATTTTTATCGATGTTTAGTACTTCTTAGGGGTATTATAATCCATCCTTCCATCTGACAAACTGCCTCAAAATACCATGAAAAATTTTTACATCAGCATTTGTCATAGCCATCCGACTTAACATATTTCTAAAGTTAAGTCGCATTGATTTTACCTTAGAAGGCGGGTAAAAAAAACCAGCCTCATCTAAGGTTATTGAGAAATGTTCATATAAACTTTCCATTTCTTTTTGACTCGCTGTAATTAGTTCTGGTGATAATTCACCACTTACAGGAATAGATAAACCTGTCCTCCGCCATTCGTAAGCAGTTAACATGACTGTTTGCGCTAAATTAAGTGAAGCAAATTCAGAATTAACAGGAATGGAAATAAGACTATTAGAGATTACAACATGATTGTTTTCCAACCCAGAGCGCTCAGCTCCAAATAAAATTCCGACTTTTAACCCAGATTGAATAAGTTTGCGAGCATACTTCATAGCCTCTTCAATATTCATAACTTCCTTGGACAAATCCCTATTTCGTGCCGAAGTGGCGAATACATAGTTTAAATCAGATACCGAACTTTCCAAGTCTGGGAAAACATTTATCCCATCAAGAACAATCGCTGCCCCCGATGCCGTAGCAACTGCCTTCTCATTTGGCCAGCCGTCTCTGGGGTTTACGAGCCTCATGTTTTCAAGTCCAAAATTTAACATACCGCGAGCCGCAGACCCAATATTCTCGCCCATCTGAGGGTCCACTAGTATAATTATCGGTTGAGGGTTTTCATGTTTAATATAAATTGGGCGATCCCCTCTAGACATTTACATCCGGTAATTGATTATCCGTACTAGAAAATACCTTATCAATATACTTGCGGTTTAAAATTGCCCTAGTTATTAACTAGAGAAGGCACAGGAGCAAGTACATGTCAGACTTTAATTTACCCAAACTCTATATTATTTCTCCACCAATTGTGGACCTTTTAATCTTTCCCAACCAACTTTCAGAAATATTAGAGTCTAACGAAATATCATGTTTTAGATTAAGCCTCGCTTCAAAAGATGAAGATGAAATTATTGAAATTGCAGATACACTTAGAGAACTACTTCACGCAAGAGACATCCCATTAATTATTGAGAGCCATTATAAACTAGTAAAAAAAATTGGTTTAGACGGTGTACACCTGACCGATGGCGCGAGGTCCGTTAAATATGTAAGAAAAGAATTAGGGGCTGATTATATCATTGGTTCATACTGCTCAACTTCTAAACATAACGGCCTTTTAGCAGCTGAAAACGGTGCTGATTATATATCTTTTGGGCCATTGGAGGATGATGGTTTAGGAAACAATCAATCGGTTCCTAAAGAAGTTTTTGAGTGGTGGTCAGAAATAATCGAAGTTCCAGTTGTGGTTGAAGGAAACCTTAAAGCTTCTGGACTAAGAGAAATCAGTAAATTTACTGATTTTATAGCATTTGGTGAAGAGCTGTGGGGATCGAAGAACCCCAACGAGTCACTTAAAAAACTCCAAGAATCTTTTATTCAACCTTAAGGGATAAATCGATAATTTCATAACATGCATGCGCCAATTCTTTTCTTCCATTATGCCAAGAGATCTTTATAGGATCATGGATTATTACCTTAACTTTTCCACCTTTTTTTGCTGACAAAACCAAAAAGAAGTGGGTTGTAAAAGTCATATCCCCCCACCATGCATAAAACCTTCTATCCAAATTTGAAGGGCCCAAATAGTTTAAAGTAACAGGTTGAATCCATAAAAGATTCTTAAGTGTTTGGTTAAAAAGAGCCTCAAAAAGTGTCGGTTTAAAAGGTAAAACTTGAAGTCCATCGGTACTTGTTCCCTCAGGAAAAAACAAAAGCCGTTGCCCCTTAATTAATCTCTCTTCAAACTCTTTAATTTGGTTCAAGGAGTCTAATTTTTTTCGCCTAATAAACAGAGCCCCTGTCATCTTTGCCAACAAACCAATGAGGGGCCAGCGAGCCACTTCTGATTTGGCTACAAAGTAAACTTTCTCCACAGAATTTAAAACAAATATATCCAACCAAGATACGTGGTTTGAAACAATTGGACCTTTATGAGCCATCGGAGCACCTTTTATTTCTACTCGGATTCCTAGGATTTTTAAACACAAGCTGCAAACTATACGAGTTACGTGTCCAGAAATAACTCTGTTTTGACCTATTAAGGGAAATTCGAGAATTCTAATTCCAGAAAAAACAATAGATCCTGAGCATATTATCAGGATAATAATTGGGAGCCTTATAAAAATTCTAAAAATAGAAATTACCGATAATTTATACGGTCCCGGTTTAGGTTCTAAATTGTCCCAAGTGTTCATTTAACGAGCTTTAGAGTAAATTTCTTTATGCCTGTTGGACATACGAGATACTTCCATAACCAAACAAACGTCAATTGTGTTAAATTTAGTATCTATATAGGCACCATGTCCGACCATTCCTCCCAACCTCAAATAGGATTTAATTAATGGTGGGGTGTTCTTAAGAGCAATTTTCTTGTCAACTTTATCCGGAGTTATTATGTTCATATCCTGATGAGCAAGAGACCTTGGGAGTAATTCCACTGGAGCAGTATGGAAATGATACAAGTTAGATAAAGCCTGTGAGTAAGAATTCAGTGAAGTGCCGTGAAAGCTCGCAACACCAAATAAAATATCAATTTTGTGTTCATTGATGTAATCAGAGAGCCCTTGCCAAAGCTGATACATAGCGGTGCCACCTCGGTAATCAGGGTGAACACAGGATCGACCTAGTTCTAAGAGCCTTAACCCCGACTTGCGGAGCGCTGAGAGATCATACTCAGTTTCACTATAAAACCTCCCAATCTCTAACATTTTTTCATCTCTTAATACTCGATAAACTCCGATAACCTCTTCAGAATTTCTAGCTTTATCAATTAGGATCAAATGGTCAAAGAAGGGATCAAACTCATCTACTTCAAGTTTATTAGAATGATCCACAAGGGCTCCATCACCCCCAAGTTCCTCTACGAACACCTTATATCGCAATCGCTGAGACGCCATAATCTCTTCTGAAGAAGACGCAATTCTAATCTCAAAATTTGATTCTTTGCAGCTCACGATATCCGCCATATTAACAAGTGGTTGCGATAAAACTAGTAGATCTGGTTTAATACATTCAAGTGGATGCCAACACAATACTTTGCCAACACTTAATGGTTTAGTATGTCTTTTCTCTATCTGTGCTTAATAGTGTTATACTTCAGCTATTTCACGAAAAAATAGCCCTATATGGAGCAACTAAACATCTAGCTTTTTTAGATTATCTCTATAAAAAATACTATTTCTAATATAATGCTCATGAAAATTAGATAGATTAAGTCTTTCCCTTTCCGATAAACTCCGAACAACTTTTCCTGGCATACCTAAAACCATAGACCCATCTGGAATGACTTTCCCTTCTGAAACCAAGCTTCCGGCCCCAATAAGGCAATTTTTTCCAATTACAGCGCCATTTAAAATAATTGCTCCCATTCCAACTAAGGATCCATCGCCGATTGTGCATCCATGAAGAATAGCCTTATGGCCAATCGTACATCTTTCTCCCACTGTTAGCGGAAAACCCTTGTCAGTGTGAAGAACGCAGTTCTCTTGAATGTTACTGGAGTTCCCTATCGAAATTAAGTCGTTATCTCCACGTAATGTAGACCCGAACCATATCGATGAATTCAAACCAAGAGTTACATTCCCGATTACATTTGCATCAGGAGCAATCCAAAAATCTCCAGAATTTGGAAGGTTAGGGCTTATATCTCCTAAAGTATAAATTGGCATCAAATTTCTTGCTCAAATTCTCTACCAAGTTTTCTAACTAAATCAATAAGGAAAGGCGACCGAGATCTCTTTAAGCGCTCTGCTTCTATAATATATTGCAATTTTTTTTCTGTATTATCAATGTCATCGTTAACCAAACAGTAGTCATACTCAGCCCAATGACTAATCTCATCCAACGATTTTTTCATTCGACTCTCAATAACAGTTTCACTATCCTTACCTCTATTTTTTAATCTATTTTCTAACTCCGAAATAGAAGGTGGAAGTATAAATATTGATACAGCGTCCTCCGACAACCCAGAATTTCTTAATTGTTGACCGCCCTGCCAATCTATATCAAAGATAACATCTTTTCCTTCATTAATAGCAATATCTACTGGCTCTCGTGGCGACCCGTAAAGGTTTCCAAAAACTGATGCGTGTTCAAGCATTTCACCCTTTGAAATCATTTCTTCAAATTTTACTTTAGAATGAAAAAAATACTCTCTTCCGTTTAATTCTCCAACTCTAGGGCTTCTTGTCGTGGCAGAAATTGAAAAAGAAATATTCTTGTCCCATGCCATTAATCTACGGGCTAAAGTTGACTTTCCCGCGCCAGAAGGGGAACTAAGAATAAATAAAATACCACGTCGCAATTTTTATAACCTTTAATGCCGCCTTTTAACTTGCCTTTATTCTTATATCCCAAAACTTTACTTATCGAACAAGCTATACCACTAATTAAGGTCGACGAATGA
>JAQBUS010000097.1 GCA_027623875.1 Pseudomonadota bacterium | reverse complement strand
AATAAAGGCCGTAGAGAGTACAAACCATGATCCAGATAATGCCCAACAAAAAAAAGCGAAAAGAGTATTGGGAGGTGGACCTATAGCGGGTTTAAAAGAATTAATGATATTAAAAAAAGGCATTGCGACTTATCTCTATGGTTTGGGTGTTAGTTATTAACTATTAGGTTTATTCTTATAAAACTACCAGTGCCGCCGACGTTAGCAACCCTAAAGCCATTAAGCTCATAAAGCCACGCCACAGAGAATCAGATTCCATTAAAGGTT
This sequence comes from Pseudomonadota bacterium, assembly GCA_027623875.1. GTDB lineage: Bacteria > Pseudomonadota > Alphaproteobacteria > Rhodobacterales > Rhodobacteraceae. Next base: position 5,458 of record JAQBUS010000097.1, on the reverse strand, counting down.
TTAATAAATAACCCGAGGAAGTCCAAAAAATCCCTACTGATAAATTTATTAAAATGAACGTCGTTCCTAGTTTTAGAGATGTTTGAATAGACGATAAATTCGAAATATACCCGGTGGAGGCAGTCAGAGCAATTGCCCATACCTTGGGGTTTACCGCTTGAAAAAACACTGCTTGAAAAAATGTCTGCGGTTGATCAAGCATTTTCTGCTGTGGTTTTCGATTGGTAAATATTCCCCATGCTAAGTAGACAATCCATCCAGCTGAAAGGGTTTTCAGTAACACTAGTAATTTATAATTGGCTTCTAGTATTGAGCCAATACCTAGACCGCACATAGCTGCGATAACTCCGACACCACTAGCGACCCCTAATATGTGGGGTATGGTCCTTATTATCCCAAATCTTAAGCCAGAAGTTGTTAGTAAGATTACGTTTGGTCCAGGTGTAAAAAGCCCCAAAAACACAAATATATATAACGGATCAATCCTCATGATAAGAGCTCGTCTTTAGTCAATGAAAAGTTTGATTTTAACCAGGTGAGCTTCAATGCACGTAGTTTATCTCCCAATTCCTTTCCATTAAATTCCGGAATTAAGTCTCCCGAGGTAATGGGAAATAAAGCATTTATACCACGTTCAATATCTGCTTCTAAACTGTTTGAAAGCTTTATGCTGTATAGAGCACCCCTCAATAGAGACACCTGAAATGCGACATCACGACCATGTAAGTACGAGATATGTGCTGTTGTTTCATCTCCCGCAAGAAAAGTTTCTAATAAGGTAAAAAAGTTATTCTCTTTCTTGGACATTGACCATAATCCTTTTGGAATAGTTGCTCCGATAATGTACATCCGAGATATCCAATTTATGTCGATTTCTTTCTCCAAAATCACTAAAGAGGGTATTTTTTTAATGTTGGCATTAGGTAAAACTATTTCCAAAATACCCACAGTTTTCATGGCCAAAAGTGCTGGTTCCGGGTTTGGAGCTGATAGCAGCTTCTTTAATTCCCCGCCGACCCGATCTTTGGAGAGAGATTTAATTTTTTCACGATTTTCTCGGCAGGCTTTTAGATCGTCGCTATGTAACCCTTGGTGGAGATTCCCGTACCAAGCATAAAATCGGAAAAATCTTAGAATACGCAGGTTATCTTCTAAAATTCTTTTATTTGGATCATTTATAAATCTAACAGTTTTAGATTTAATATCCTTCAAGCTATTTAACGGATCTAGAATATACCCATCTGTATCGGCATATAATGCGTTGATTGTGAAGTCTCTGCGTTGCGCGTCAATTAAAATATCGTTTGAAAATACTATCTCTGCGTGCCGACCATCTGTTTTTATATCGTCTCTAAAAGTGGTTACTTCAAAGGATTTTTTATTACAAATTACAGTGACCGTACCGTGGGAAAACCCTGTGGGTATAGATCTTAAACCCGTGTTTTTTGCTAATTTAATTATTTCTAAGGGCTTTGCTGTGGTTGCTAAGTCAATATCTTCTATGGGTTCTTGCAATAAAGAGTTTCTCACACAACCACCTACGCAATATATTTTATGCCCAGCTTCAATGAACATATGAAATATGGTTTGAAGGTCTGGGTCATGTATCCAGCCCCCCACCCGAAGTTTCATTTTGATACTGCCTCAGCTAAGCCACGCAATATTCTAGCGGTAGCTCCCCATATGTAATGGGGGCCATAGGGTATAGTATAGTAGTAGCGTTTTTTCCGATGCCAGTGTCTCGATTGGATAACGAAATTATCTGTTTTAAGGAGATACTCTAGTGGAACAGAAAACAATTCTGCTACTTCTCCACTATTAATTTTCGGTTCAAATTTTTTGGTTAAGAACCCTATATATGGAGTTATTTCAAAGTTGGTAACTGTTTCATGGCATGGTAGTGATCCAAGAAACTGTACGATTTCTGAAGGCAGGCCTATTTCCTCACTAGATTCTCTTAGGGCTGTTTGTTCAAGGTTAGTATCACGGGGCTCTTTTTTTCCACCTGGAAACGATATTTGAGAGGGATGTTTTTTAAGTTGTGATGAGCGCTTAGTGAGTAATATGTGTAGGCCGGTTTTTTTTTCAACTATAGGTATAAGTACTGCTGCTGAAATAAGTGGATTATTAGTTATTTCTATATCCTCTGGGTTTAAATCGAAATCTGAAGATGGCTTTTGGGAAGAGCTTAGGGCTAAACGAATATGATCTAAAATAAGTTTATTACTCATTTTTGAAGTTTTGGGGCCTCAAACCCAAGTGTTGAGGGATCAAGAATATAATGAGCCCCACAGAACTGACAGTCAGCAGTAAGAGAACCGTCTTTTTTTGTCATATGTTTTATGTCTTTCGTGGAGTAAATCGACATTGTTTGTTGAACTTTTTTTTCAGAGCAGGTGCACCCAAATTTGATTTCTTGTTCCGGGCTCAAATATATACCCTCATCATTAAATAATCTTACTAAGGTTTGTGTTTGAGACAGATTGGGCCCTATAAGCTCGAACTCTTCCGCCGTGTTAAGAAGAATATTAACACGTGACCAGTTTTCCTTGGGTTCATCAAAGAGAGGTTTTGGGGTTTGTAATGGGTATTTTTCTTCATTATCAGAGCCTTGGTTGGCGGCTGGAGAAGGGTTCGGCATATGTTGGACCATAATACCACCTGAGCGCCAACTTTGCTCTTTTTCGTATCCAGTACCTTTACCATATGAAATTGAAAACTTGGTGGGTATTTGTTCTGATTGCGCAAAGTATGTTTCGGCACAGGAAGCAAGGCTTTCACCAGAAAGGGGTGTAATCCCTTGGTAAGGCTTCATATCGTCACCTTGGTCAATAATAATTGCAAAGTAGCCAGAGCCGATTTGTGGAAAGCCTTCTTCGGAAGGTTTAATGCGGTCTTGGTCAAAGCTAGCATATGCCCGAATTTGACCGGGCTCTCCTTTTTTTGTAGGCCCGTAATAGTCGGTCGCGACTAGTCTAATAGGCCCATCGCCTCTGATTTGGAGAGAGAGGCGCCATCTAAGCTTTACCATATGACCAATCAGAACTGTTAGAACGGCTGCTTCTGTAACAAGGGCTTCTACAACGCTCGGATATTCGTGTTGTTCAAATATTTTATCTAGTGTCTCGCTAAGGCGAACAAATCTTCCCCTAATGTTGGATTTATTTAATTGAAACGGCAGAACAATATCATTCAAGTCTATATTTGGTTTGGAGCGCATGATTTTCCTTAAAAACTAATAAGATGTCTATAGCTTTACTTAGATATCGGCAATATCTTATCGGAGCTGTCTTGTTTATGGTTAGGAACTTTTTATGATTAAACGTTTTGGGGAGTCGGTTAACTTAGAAAAAAAATACAAACATCGGCCGGGTGTTTATGCTATATTATGGGATAGTAAAGATCTCCTCGTAACTTATCAAGATAGTCCCCATGAAGAGATGCAACTTCCAGGTGGAGGCGTCGACAGTGGAGAGCATTTATTACACGCTCTGCATAGAGAGGTTCTAGAAGAGACAGGTTGGTCAATTTCTCAACCTAAAAAGATTGGAGTTTACAGGAGATTTGCTTACCTTCCTGATTATAGAATTTGGGCTGAAAAAGTTTGTCATATTTACTTTGCGCGACCACTTATTAAGCGATCTCTGCCTTTAGAGATGGGTCACTTAGCAGTTTGGATGTCGCCTCTTGACGCTTCTAGGGAGTTGGCTAACGATGGCGATAAAGATTTTATTCAGCGCTACTTTCGTTTAAAGTAAGTTTAATCTAATTATATGTTGGAAAATCGGTATCTTGTAAGTAAAGATCATTTTAAAATGATTAAGAAAAACCATAGGAGAAAATAATGCAAAAAATTATTCTGTTAGCTAGCCTTGTTATTATTTCGGGCTGCCAAACAACCACTCGCCCTGCGTTTGTTCTAAAACCAGTTGAGGTTTGTGGGGATGTAAAAGTACCTATTTATGGTATTTTAGATCGACCAGCTTCGAGCGCCGAAGTTCTAGGAGGAGCTGCAATTGGAGGTGTTATTGGAAACCAAATAGGTCAGGGTACTGGAAAAGACGTATCAACTATCTTGGGAACTATTATCGGAGCTACGGCGCAATCAAATTCTCGCAAAAGAGAACCAGTGATAGTTGATTATAAAACAGAATACAAATGTAGAATAGAATATAAGTAGGTTTTATTAGCTATTAAAAATAAATTTCACAGCGGTAGAAGTCTTGCTTTCAGAAGCCATAAACAGTATCGCGCGCCCTAAGTAATTTAAATAATGGAGTTTCACGTATGTCTGCCCCAAAAAAGGTTGTCCTTGCATATTCTGGCGGTTTAGACACGTCAATAATTTTGAAATGGCTCCAGGTCGAATATGGGTGCGAAGTAGTGACTTTTACAGCTGACTTAGGTCAGGGGGAAGAACTTACACCTGCTCGTGAAAAAGCGGTGTTATTGGGTATAAAAGAGGAGAATATTTTCATTGAAGATGTTCAGGAAGAATTTGTTAGAGATTTTGTTTTTCCAATGTTTAGAGCTAACGCACTATACGAAGGCTTATATTTATTAGGCACCTCTATTGCTCGACCCTTAATTTCTAAAAGGTTAATTGAAATTGCCGCAGAGACTGGGGCTGATGCGATTGCGCACGGAGCAACCGGTAAGGGAAATGATCAGGTCCGTTTTGAACTTTCTGCATATGCATTGAATCCAGATATTAAAATAATAGCCCCCTGGCGTGAGTGGGAATTAACGAGCCGAACAAAACTTATTGAATTTGCAGAAAAACACCAAATCCCTATAGAAAAAGATAAACGGGGTCAGGCTCCATTCTCTGTTGACGCAAATCTCTTACATACTTCTTCTGAGGGAAAAGTCTTAGAAAACCCAGCGGAGCAAGCACCCGAATATGTTTATCAGCGTACGGTTTCTCCAGAAGAAGCAGTTGATTCTCCGGACTTTATAGAAATCGGCTTTTCTAAAGGGGACGCTATTTCAATCGATGGGAAAAACCTTTCCCCCGCCAAACTTTTAACAGACCTTAATATCCTTGGAGGTAAGCATGGCATTGGTAGGTTGGATCTTGTCGAAGGTCGCTTTGTTGGAATGAAGTCTCGCGGTATATATGAGACACCTGGTGGAACAATCTTACTTGAAGCCCATAGAGGGATTGAGCAAATAACTTTGGATAGGGGAGCGGGGCATCTTAAGGACCAGCTTATGCCTCAATATGCGGAACTGATATATAACGGATTTTGGTTCAGCCCAGAAAGAGAAATGTTACAGGCAGCAATTGATAAAAGCCAGGAATATGTAACTGGAGTTGTAAGGTTAAAACTTTATAAGGGATTAGTAAGAACGGTTGGACGCTGGTCTGATTATTCGCTTTATTCAGAAGAGCATGTGACTTTTGAAGATGATGCCGGTGCGTATGATCAAAAAGATGCCGCAGGATTTATAAAAC
>JAQBUS010000096.1 GCA_027623875.1 Pseudomonadota bacterium | reverse complement strand
AAATCATAAAATTCGCCATGAACTTTATGCTAAACTTCAATCTTTGCCTAATGTTGAAATTAGGCACGATCAAAAATTGGTAAAAATACTTACTAGGACAACTCAGGCAAGGGCATATGTAAGTGACGGTACCGTGATAGATGCCCAGTTAATCTTAGGCGCTGATGGAAGAAATTCATTTATTAGAAATACATTAGGAATAAATTCGAAAACACAAACTAGCGGTCAAAAAGCGTTGGTATTTACGATTAATCATACTAGACCACATAAAAATATATCAACAGAAATTCATATGAGTGGTGGTCCTTTTACCTTCGTTCCGCTTCAAGACTTCAATAAGACCCCATGCTCTGCTGTCGTCTGGATGGAGCAAGATGGTCATGCCGCAGAGTTATTAAAGCTAAGTAAGGAAAAGTTCGAAATAGCTGCAACCCAAAGATCTTGCGGTATTTTAGGAAATATCACCTTGGTTTCAAATCGGAGTATCTGGCCAATAATAACTCAAGTGGCAGAAAAATTTTGCGCAGAGCGGGTAGCACTAATCGGAGAAGCCGCTCACGTCATCCCACCAATTGGCGCTCAAGGTTTGAACATGAGCCTAGCTGACATCGGTTTACTAAGTGAACTTTCAGATAAACATGACCTTGGGAACCATAACATGCTTAAAGAATATAATAGGAAAAGGCGAATTTCTGTAAATATCCGGGCTAAGGGAATTAGTCTCCTAAACTCTGTATCAATGTCGGAAACGCAATGGATTAAAGATCTGCGAAATTCGGGGCTCGGGGTGATTTATGATTCAGTCCCTATAAGAAAGAAAATTATGCAACTGGGAGTTAAGTCATTATAGAAATATATTAAATTGACATATAAACATAAAACTCACTAAGCACGTTAGAGTTTGAGGAATGGTCAAAAAAAACTCAATAAGAGTTTTCGAAATTCTTTATTTTTGTTTAAACATTCAACAAATAACTAAAGCTTTTTATACACTAAACAGAAAAAACTTCATGAATTGCGTCCGCTAAGGATGAAATCGTAGGCTCAAGATTCTTAAGCTTATCAAGTCCAAAAAGACCCAACCGAAAAGTACTAAAACCCGATGGTTCATCGCACTGAAGTGGAACACCTGCAGCAATTTGAAAACCTATCTCCTTAAATTTTGCACCGTTTTGGACAAGTGGATCATCAGTATAACTAACAACGACACCGGGGGAACCAAAACCCTCCATGGCTACCGACTTTATACCCTTGTCAGAAAGAATTTTCCTAACAGAATTACCTAAATACCACTGTGCATCATACGCTTTTTTAAAGCCAAACTCTTTGGTTTCGAGCATGGCGTCCCTGAATACTGACAAAGAATCTGTGGGCATCGTGGAGTGATACGCATGTCCACCACTTTCATAGACCTCCATGATCGACAGCCACTTCTTTAAATCAATCGCAAAACTATCCGATTGAGTCTGGTTAATTCTTTTTCTAGCTCGCTCAGACATCATAACCAACCCAGCACACGGCTGCGATGACCAACCTTTCTGAGGAGCAGAAATCAGGATGTCGACACCTGTTTTTTTCATATCCACCCATACACACCCACTGGCGATACAATCCAAAACCATCAATGCGCCTACTGAATGGGCAGCTGCCGAAAGTTGTTCAATATAACTGTCTGACAAAATAATTCCAGCGGATGTTTCAACGTGGGGCGCAAAAACCAAATCTGGTTTTTCAGACTTTATTTTGCTTACCGCTTCTTCAATCGGAACAGGCTGAAAACCAGATGTCAGTTCATTGCCGGACTGTTTAGCCTTCAATACAATTGACTCTCTAGTAAAGTGGCCAGACTCAAAAATTTGACTCCAACGGTAAGAAAACCATCCGTTTCTAATTACCAGTGCTGTCTTATCTATGGCAAATTGACGCGCAACAGCTTCCATTGCAAACGTTCCACCACCCGGAACAATTGCAACACTATTAGCTTGATATACCTCTTTCAACATAGACGAAATATCAGTCATCACAGTTCCAAATAACAGTGACATATGGTTCAATGAGCGATCCGTGAATACTACTGAAAATTCTTTCAATCCATCCGGATCAACATTATTAAAAGATATTGGCATTATAGGTTCTCCATGATTCCATTTAATTTGGAAGATCTCTTAGTTAAAGGCTTCAAATTTAATTTAATCAGAAAGCACACTTTTTTAGAATGAACCACCGTATAGGACTGAAAGACTAAAAGTTAAAGGTCCTATCTATCTCTGCAATCAGCTAATTAAATAATTTACATGCAAACGTTCAGCTATGAACTTAATCACCCTGTTTAATTCAAAATTTCCTTAAAAGCCGTCCCGCATATTTTGTGTTAAAAACATAATTCTTGAACAACCTAAAAGTCCTAAAATAAAGTAATATTTTTCTTATAAGATTTAATAAGCCTTCAACCTGTAAAATTATATTTACCAATTGCCTTAATAATAATATATGAATTTAAATTCATTTTTACAATTTACTAAAATAAAGTATATTCACACATCATTATCATTCAGAAACTGGAAGGAACTATAAATGCGCGTTTATTATGATCGAGATTGCGACATTAATCTAATTAAAAATAAGAAAGTTGCAATTCTAGGTTATGGCTCTCAGGGCCATGCTCATGCCTTAAACCTAAGAGATAGTGGGGCAAAAAACCTGGTTGTCGCCCTTCGAGAGGGATCACCTTCAGCTAAGAAAGCTTCTGCCGAAGGTTTACAAGTTATGGGGATAGCAGAAGCCGCTGCTTGGTGTGACCTTATAATGTTTACAATGCCAGATGAATTACAAGCAGAAACCTATAAAAAATATGTCCATGAAAATATACGTAGTGGGGCTGCGATCGCTTTTGCTCACGGTTTGAATGTACACTTTGGGTTAATTGAACCAAAATCAGGTGTAGATGTAATAATGATGGCTCCTAAGGGCCCTGGGCACACAGTAAGGGGCGAATTTGTCAAAGGAGGTGGCGTACCTTGCCTGGTTGCTGTGGATGAGGATGCCTCAGGTAATGCTCTTGAAATCGGCTTAAGCTACTGTTCAGCTATTGGAGGGGGGCGATCGGGCATAATTGAAACTAATTTTAGAGAAGAATGCGAAACCGATTTATTTGGTGAACAGGCTGTTCTTTGCGGAGGGATAGTCGAATTAATTCGGATGGGCTTTGAAACGCTTGTTGAAGCTGGGTATGCTCCAGAAATGGCTTATTTTGAATGCCTGCATGAGGTGAAACTTATTGTCGACCTTATATATGAGGGTGGCATAGCAAATATGAACTATTCCATATCAAACACTGCAGAATATGGTGAGTACGTTAGTGGCCCTAGGGTTTTACCCTACAAAGAAACCAAGGCCAGAATGAAGGAAATTCTTGATGATATTCAAACCGGAAAATTCGTCAGAGATTTCATGCAGGAGAATGCTGTTGGAAAACCGTTTTTTCGGGGTACGCGTAGAAGAAATGACGCTCACCAAATTGAGGCAACAGGTGAGATTTTGCGAGGTATGATGCCCTGGATTTCAGCTGGAAAATTAGTTGATCAAGAAAAAAACTAAACTTAGCGATAGAGGGTGTGCGTATAAGCACCCCTCTATTCTCAATAGAGTGACGAATTATTAAAAATATTGTAGGCTCTCCAGAAAATCCGGGAATTTTAAACTGGTTTCTAATTTTCCTGCTAGGTATTGTCTGGGGTGCATCTTTTATATGCATTAAAGTATCTCTCCAAACATTTGGACCTTGGACAACTGCATTTGTTAGGGTGCTGATCGGGGGGTTAGCCCTTTCCGTAATTGGTTGGCTTGTAGGGCAAGGCTTAAATAAAATTCCAAATAGGAAAGCGTGGGCTTTTGCATTCACCATTGGCACTTTTAATATTGCCAAACCTTTAACTTTACTAAGTTGGGGCCAACAGTATGTTTCATCAGCTTTTGCTGGTGTGTCAATGGGAGCAGTACCGCTCATGGTCGTTCCACTAGTGTTTTTATTTTCATCAAACGAAATAATAGACCTGAAAAGAATTTGTGGATTAATTATTGGTTTTATGGGGCTTATCATACTATTTGATTTCAATCCAAGTATCCAAAACTTTGACAAAAACCAAGCATTGGGTCAACTAACCTGCCTCCTCGCAACAGCATGTTATGCAGGAGGTTCAATCTTAACGCGAATGGCTCCCCCGATGCCGCCAATTTCCTTTGCTACAGCAACCCTAATAAGCGCCGCTCTTGTCCTTTTCCCAATCGCTATTTTAATAGAGGGTTTACCAAGAACTTTTTCTTTAGAGTCCGGTAGTGCCTTGCTATTCCTCGCAATCTTTTCTACCGCGATTGGGGCAGTTATACGAGTTCATGTTACCACTACTGCAGGTCCAGTATTTATGAGCCTAACTAGCTACCAAGTTCCTATATGGGCCGTAATTTATAGTAGTATATTCACCCAGGAAGCATTGCCACCAAAACTTCTTATTGCTCTGGCTATAATTTTGGTAGGTATAGGTTTAACAGAGCATAGGTCCTTAAAGAAAATACTAAAAACTTACTTAACCTGAGTCACTGCATCAGAAACTAAATGTATAACCTCATCCAATAAAACTTGATCGTCGCACTCACCCATAATACGAAGAAGTGGCTCTGTTCCTGATTTGCGAACCAGTAATCTTCCTTTGCCCTTAAGAAGTTCTTCAGCCTGACTTATAGCAATTTTAACTGTTGAGAAATCAAGCGGGTCAGATTCTATAGTATAAATCATATTTACAAGTTTTTGTGGTAACGGTGTGAATAATTGGGTGAAATCACTTGCACGGCATTCTTCACGCTGCGCAATAGCTAGAAACTGTAACGCCGCGATAAGTCCATCACCAGTCGTTGCAAAATCGGTCATTACTATGTGCCCAGATTGTTCTCCGCCAAGATTATGCCCACCCCTCCTCATCTCTTCAACAACATATCGATCACCAACAGAGGTTCGAATCAAATCTATTCCATATCCGTCTAAGTATCGTTCCAGTCCAAGATTCGACATAACTGTAGTAACCAAGGTGTTATTCTTCAACATTCCGGCTTTAGCCCACCTAGTCGCCAATAAAGCTAACATTTGATCTCCGTCAGAAGCCAAACCTTTTTCATCGATTAAAATTACCCGGTCAGCATCCCCATCTAGGCAAATTCCTAGATCAGCTTGGTGTGTAATTACTGTATCAATAGCAGCATTCAAATTAGTTGAACCGCAACCTTCATTTATATTGAAACCATTTGGAGATATCCCAATGGGAATAACCTCTGCGCCTAACTCCCAAAGCGCCTCTGGTGCGCCTCGATACGCAGCTCCATTAGCGCAATCAATTACTATTTTGATGCCGTCCAATCTAAAGCCAATCGGAAAAGTGCTTTTAACTCTCTCAACATATCTGCCTAATCCATCATCAATTCGTTTTACCCTACCTATATTTTTCGCTGCAGAAGGCTCAACCCCTGAACTAAGAAGAGCTTCAATCTCTAATTCAGCCTGATCACTTAACTTGAACCCATCAGGCCCGAATAACTTTATGCCATTATCTCCATAAGGATTATGAGAAGCTGAAATCATAATGCCAAGATCTGCCCGCATTGACTGAGTTAATAATCCAATCGCTGGGGTCGGTATTGGACCTAAAAGAAAAACATTCATGCCTGTTGAAGTCAAACCTGCCGTTAATGCATTTTCCAACATGTAACCAGAGCGCCGTGTATCTT
>JAQBUS010000095.1 GCA_027623875.1 Pseudomonadota bacterium | reverse complement strand
TGCTCTCCTTGTTCAGTAACCAGCTTCATAAGCCTCTCTAGGTGTATCACCATTTTATTTATTCGGCTATCTTGATGAGCAACAACATCTGATAACTCATCTAAAGTTTTAGTGATGTGAGATATTTTCTCTTCTAGTATAGTAGTGTCCATGATTTTGTTTCACCTTTTTTTATGTATTCTTATTTCATTTAATAGCTTAATGGCGCTTGTTGCCTTGCTCCCTTTTAGTACGTTCGCTAAGATGAGTAAAATTTATTTTAAGTGGATTTAGAGTTATGGCCAAAATAGGGAAAAGATCCCGCCCCTCAGCAGTTGTTCCTAAAGGTTTTAGAGATTATTTTGGTCATGAGGTTACTCAAAGGCAAGCAGTATTAAATCAGATATCTGGTGTCTATGATTTATATGGGTTTAGTGCTTTAGAAAGTTCAGCTATCGAGACGGTCGACGCTTTAGGAAAATTTTTACCTGATTTAGATAGACCTAATGAGGGAGTCTTTGCTTGGGAGGAAGACAAAAAATGGCTTGCCCTTAGGTATGATCTTACGGCCCCGTTGGCGCGGGTTTATGCGCAGTTTCAAGGTCAATTACCGTTGCCATATCGCCGTTACGCAATGGGTCCAGTTTGGCGAAATGAAAAGCCAGGCATAGGGAGGTATAGGCAGTTTTATCAATGCGATGCTGATACTATTGGTTCTTCAAGTATTGGAGCAGACGTTGAGATCTGTACTATGCTTTGTGATTCACTCGAAGCAGTAGGAATTGAAAGAAACGATTATATAGTTAAAATAAACAATCGAAAAATCTTAAATGGTATCATGGAAGTGGTTGGGCTTCTGGATGGAGATAACCCTGATATAAATTCTATAAAAAGAGGTATAGTTTTAAGAGCTATCGATAAATTTGATAGACTTGGAATTGAGGGTGTCAAGGAATTGCTGGGGGACGGAAGAAAAGACGAAAGTGGAGATTTTTCAAAAGGCGCGGAGTTAAGTTCTGAGCAGATAGGAATTATTATAGGGTTTGTGAAAGCTAAAAAAGATTCAACTGCGCAAACACTCCAAGCCCTTTCTGAGTTAGTTAAGGGTTCTGCCATAGGGCTTACGGGTGTTGAAGAGCTCTTAACACTTTTGGAGTTAAGTGAATTACAGGGATATGCCAGCAACCGTATTCAACTTGATCCCAGTGTTGTGCGAGGACTTGGCTATTATACAGGTCCAGTTTATGAAGCTGAGTTAACATTTGAAGTGCGTGATGAGTTTGGAATCAAACGTCAATTTGGATCAGTTGCGGGAGGTGGGAGATATGACGATCTTGTTAAGCGCTTTACTGGGCAAGAAGTCCCCGCTACCGGGGTGTCAATCGGGGTTGACAGGTTGTTGGTTGCTTTGCATTCTAAAAATGTGCTATCTTTAAATTCTGTGGGTCCGGTTATTGTAACTGTAATGGATCGGAGTCGATTATTTTCATATCAGGCTATGGCTTCTGAATTAAGGTCAGCGGGTATTAGAGCCGAGGTTTACTTGGGTAATCCTAAAAGCTTTGGAAACCAGCTGAAATATGCTGATAAAAGAAATTCCCCGGTGGCAATCATTGAGGGGTCGGACGAGGCTGCCAGAGGGGTTATTCAACTTAAAGACTTAGTTCTGGGCTCTAAAATAGCAGAGAGTGTAACCCACGAAGAGTGGAGATCTCAACCTGCTCAAAGAGAAGTTTTGAGAGGTAATTTGATTGAGGAAGTTCTCAAAATTATATCAAAAAAATAATTAAGCTCTCTAACTCTAAAGTGGTAGTTACCCTTACCTCACTCCAATATCCGCTAGAGCCACCAAAAGTTCAGGGGGCAGGATGTCGTCGCCTTTTTCTTGTTGAGAAAGATCTTTTGGACTTTCTTCGGGCTTTAAGTAGCGCCATCCTTGGAAAGGTCGCCTTCTAACGGTTTCAGTGAGATGAATCTGAGCGTCCAGTATTAACGCACAACATCGGACACCGTCATTACGGAAAACTTCGTCCATACCAATTATTTGTTGCCGTGCAGAGAGCCAACCTTTAATCACCCAGTAAATTGATCCACCATTTAATATTTCGTCGCCGCGCTTTGGCCACATGCGAGTTACGTGTCGGGGAAGGTTATTTGGCAATTTTAAGGCAGTCGAAGCTTGCCACATTTGTAGGTCATCGGTCGAGTTAGTCCCTACGCTAAGTTTTATTAGGTTGATATACGTCATTAAGATTCCTTTTATGGTTTATTCATCACTCTTTTTCTTGCTGAGATCAACTATCCAGTTTAAGGTAGGCCCTCTTTGATTAAAATATGAAAGATCTTTGACCATGCCAGGCTTCAGCACCCCGTTTTCAGAACAAATTTGGGATATGAAATATAGATATAAAGAGGCTGATGGGAGACCAATAGATGAAACAGTAGAAGATTCCTGGCGTCGGGTGGCAAAATCTTTGGCTGCTGTTGAAAAAAGTCCACAAGATTGGGAAACAGAATTTTATTCAGCACTAGAAGACTTTAAGTTTCTGCCTGCCGGGCGTATTTTAGCTGGGGCGGGCACAGGCAGGTCAGTAACTCTCTTTAATTGTTTTGTTATGGGAACCATTCCAGACTCTCTAGCCGGCATTTTTGATATGTTAAAAGAGGCAGCTTTAACTATGCAGCAGGGGGGAGGTATCGGTTATGACTTCTCAACTATTAGACCAACGGGTTCTGATGTAAAAGGGGTTGCTGCAGATGCTTCAGGACCGATTTCGTTTATGGACGTTTGGGATTCCATGTGTAGAACAATAATGTCTGCAGGCTCTAGACGCGGTGCCATGATGGCCACCATGAGGTGTGATCACCCTGATATTGAGAAATTCATCGAGGTTAAAGCCGACCCAAGCAGATTGCGGATGTTTAATCTATCTGTGCTAATTACAGACGACTTTATGGCTGCCGTTAAGCAAGATAGTGCTTGGTCTCTTAGATTTGGTGGTCGAGATTATAAGTCCCTTAAAGCAAGAGATTTATGGAATAAAATTATGCAAAGCACCTTTGATTTTGCTGAGCCAGGTGTAATATTTATTGATCGTATTAATGCAATGAATAATTTAAGTTATTGCGAAAAAATTTCGGCAACTAATCCATGTGGAGAGCAGCCTCTTCCTCCTTACGGGGCTTGCCTTTTGGGATCAATAAATTTGGCTAAATTGGTTAAAAATCCCTTTAATGAAGATGCAAACTTAGATGAAGTTGCTTTAGCGCATTTGGTAAGTGTTGCTGTAAGAATGATGGATAATGTTGTTGACGTGTCGAAGTTCCCTATAGCTGAACAAGAAAAAGAAGCGATTTCTAAGCGCCGTATAGGTTTAGGGGTAACTGGGCTTGCGGATGCGCTCTTAATGACTGGTGTTAGATATGGTTCAAGTGAAGCAGCTGTAAAGGTGGATGAATGGCTTCATTTAATTTCCAGAGAAGCATATCTTGCGTCAGTTTATTTAGCAAAGGAGAAGGGTAGTTTCCCATTGTTTGAGGCTAAAAAATTTCTTTCTAGCGGAAATATGAAAAATATGGATTCGGATTTGAGGAAGAAAATAGAAACTTACGGAATTCGTAATGCGTTGCTTACGTCGATTGCTCCCACCGGAACGATTAGTTTGTATGCTGGTAATGTTTCTAGTGGTATCGAGCCCGTTTTTGCATACGCATACAAACGAAAAGTTCTTCAAAAAGATGGAACCAAAATAGAAGAGGAGGTTGTCGATTATGCAGTTCAAATGTGGCGAGAGAGATTTGGAGACAGAGATTACCCTGCTTATTTTGCTAATGCTCAAACGCTAGCACCATTGGAACATGTAAAGATGCAGGCCGCGGCTCAGAAATGGATAGACTCTTCAATTTCGAAAACAATTAATTGCCCTGAAGATATTACTTTTAAAGATTTTAAAGAAGTATATATGGCGGCCTGGGATGGTGGGTGCAAAGGATGCACGACCTACAGACCTAACTTAGTTACAGGTTCCGTGTTGACAGCTGAAACTATAGAAGAAAAAGAAATTACTAAACCGGCAATCGATGGAAGTAGTGGTGGAGACGTTGTCTATATGTCAGAGCCATTAAGCCGGCCATCAGATCTCGATGGGAAAACCTATAAAATAAAATGGCCAGACAGTGAACATGCACTTTATATAACGATTAATGACATAGAGTCACACGGTATGGTTCGGCCATTTGAAATATTTGTAAATTCAAAAAATATGGAGCACTTTGCTTGGACTGTTGGTTTAACCCGTATGATTTCGGCGATTTTCAGGAGGGGTGGCGACGTATCGTTTGTTGTGGAGGAGTTGAAGGCTGTATTTGATCCGAGAGGAGGCGCGTGGATCGGAGGAAAATATATACCCTCAATTCTTGCAGCAATTGGTAATATTATAGAGCGCCACATGATAGCAATTGGTTTTTTAATCAGTAAAAATTCTGAAGACCACATAGCAAAAAGCATTTCAATGAGTGGCAATGAGCTAAGAAATGGCCTCGAAAAATCGAAGCTGTGCCCAAGCTGTGGGGAGTTTTCTTTGGACATGCGTGAAGGTTGTATGACCTGTAGTTCTTGTGGGCATTCCAAATGCGCCTAGCAATGAATAAAATTCATTATTGCATGAGTTCCTTTCTGGTATTAACTTTCAATTAAAATGATGGAGAATTAATGCACGTCGCTATTATTATGGACGGTAACGGTAGATGGGCTACCCAAAAACGCTTACCTAGAACCTATGGTCATAGGGTAGGTGTTTCTCGTGTTGAGGAGTGTATTAGAGAAGCTCCGGATGCTGGGATAAAGACTTTAACTTTTTATGCTTTCTCTACAGAAAATTGGAAAAGACCTCAGCCAGAAATTGAAGCATTATTTGCGTTGTTGCGGTTTCACGTAAACAAGAAAGCATGGGACTTAAGGAATGCTAATGTTAAAGTCTCTTTTATTGGAAGCAGAAAAAGATTATCTAGTGGGCTCTTGAGGTCTATGGAATTTTTGGAAAATTTAACTGCGGGCTGTAGCGGTTTAAATCTTAATGTAGCGATAGATTATGGTGGACGAGACGAAATTATTAAGATGGCTCGGGATGCTGCTGAGCAGGTAATTCTTAATCAAATTAATATAACTGATATTACTGAAGTCTTTTTTGACAAAATAAGCCAATTATCTAATTGCGGTGCTCCAGATCTGATAATTAGAACTGGTGGTGGACAAAGAATCTCTAATTTTTTAATATGGCATTTAGCATATGCAGAACTAGCATTTGTGGATACTTTATGGCCTGATTTTTCACCCAAGTGTTTATTGGATGAGGTTAAGAAATTTAGGATTAAAGATCGAAAATATGGAGGATTAGAAGTTTCGAAAGTGAGTCAAGTGAAATAATTTCAACTTAAAGGATAGGTGTTTGAATGGAAGAGGCTTTCAAAGGAAGTTTTACTCAACAGGAGCCAATTCCCGAAGATGCTATTCAAGCAGCCGTAGAGGTTATGCGGTCTGGTAGACTCCATAGATATAATGTTTTAGAAGATGAGATGGATCAAACCGCAAGTTTGGAGGTTGAGTTCTCTAAGCTTGTGGGTTCAAAGTATGCTTTGGCAGTCGCCTCGGGAGGATATGCTTTAGGATGCGCTTTGCGGGCTGTTGGAGTTCGAGCCGGAGATTTAGTTTTGTCCAATGGTTTCACTTTAGCACCTGTTCCAGGAGCAATCGCTGGGGTGGGGGCACGACCTGTTTTTGTAGAGACTATGGAAAACCTAACCATAGATTTTAATGACCTTGAGCTAAAA
>JAQBUS010000094.1 GCA_027623875.1 Pseudomonadota bacterium | reverse complement strand
TAATGCGATGGAAAAAAATCTTAAATGAAGAAACTATTTAATTTAATTTTATTATTAGCTATAATAAGCTGTGGGATTGATGGAGCCCCGACTCCTCCTGAAAAAGAAAGCTCATTAATTCTTCAACTTTCGGGCTTAATTTATTTGGGTGAAAATAACAATTTTATAATATAAATACATTATCAGTTAGCTTATAAAGCTATAATTTGGAAATGGCAGCTATGGAAAAAGTTCCTATGACACCGACGGGCTATAAAGCCCTAGACCACGAGCTAAAGAATTTAAAAAGCATTGAAAGACCGGCAATAATTAAAGCTATTGCTGAAGCGAGAGAACACGGCGACCTCTCGGAGAATGCCGAATACCACTCAGCCCGCGAAAAACAAAGCTTTATTGAAGGACGTATTAAAGAACTTGATGCATCATTATCAAAAGCTGAAGTAATAGATCCATCAAAATTATTTGGCTCAATAAAATTTGGTGCTACTATTGTAATTTTAGATGAAAATACAGAACAGAAAAAGACCTTTCAGATTGTTGGGCCCACAGAAGCCAACATAGAAAAAGGACTTCTTAACATACATTCGCCTTTGGCACGAGCACTTATTAGTAAGGATGTCGGCGATAGTGTGGAAGTAAACACACCCGGAGGAACTAAGGACTATGAGATTCTAGATGTTAAATATATCTAGGTTATTTGTCTTATGAAAATAGAATTTTCGCCAACAAACCAAGATAGTTTTGGGAAACCGTCTCTACCTACTAGGGGCTTATCCAGCAATAGAACAATACGGGCACTAGCTGTTGCATGGCTTATAATAATAGTTCCATTAATAATATATTCACTTTTTATTGAAGTATCTGAGACAATAAACCTCTACTTGGTGGTAATACAAAGTGTGATAACTGCATTACTATTCGTTGCAACCGGAATGTCTGCAAATAACAGTATAAATGAATTAACTCTCAATCAAAAACAATTGTCACTAAATATCGATTCCTTGGATGACTTGATAAGCCAGCGCGATTTTATAGAAGCTAAAGAAAGTTTCAATAAATTCAGAGAAAAACTAGAAGCTATATCTCATAATCAAAATGAACTAAGCTTTAAACTCACCGCCTTAGAAATAAACGTTAAGAACCATAAAAATACTCATAGTATTTCAGATATAAAAGACAATCTAATCGAGCCGGAAATAAAAGGAGCGATTTCTGTTAAAGACCTTATTGGTGCATTGAATTTTCCAAAAGACGAAAAAGATACGGAAGGTTTTCGGAAATTACGCCTCGCTTTAGCCGATGAAGAGAGCGGCGACTTATTGCGCGCGAGCCAAGACATTCAAACGCTCTTAAGCCATGATGGAATTTATATGGATGATTTGGACCCTGAAATTTCTAAACCCGAAATTTGGCGTAGATTTTCTAATGGAGAACGTGGGCCTATTATATCTGCTCTTGGTCAGGTTCAAAATGACGAAACAATATATCTGATCTCAAAAAAAGTAAAAACAGACGAAATATTCCGTGATGCCTGTTACCACTTTTTACGGTGCTTTGATACTGCGCTTGGAGACTTTTGTAAAAAAGCCAACGATGACGAGTTAATGAGGTTTTCTTCCACCAGGACAGCCAGAGCATTCATGCTTCTAGGTAGTGCGACCGGTAGATTCAACTAAGTATTTGCCATAATAGTATCTAAGATCCGTTATTTAGATTAAACGGGAAGGCCTTTTTCTTTGAAAACGGTCTTTAGAGCAAAACTTGATTGCATTTGGGACACCCCTGGCAATCTTGCCAGAAAGTTGCCGTGGATTCGGGCAAAATCATCCGTATCTGCAGCTACAACCTTCAACAGATAATCCGCTGACCCAGCCATCAGGTGACACTCAAGAACAGCTGGGATTTTTTTCACCTCAGATTCAAACTTATCCAAAACTTCATTAGCTTGCCCATTAAGAGTTATTTCCACAAAAACTGTAGTAGGGAGATTTACTTTTCTAAAATCCACCACGGCAACATAGTTTTTTATCACACCATGGAATTCGAGATTGTGAACGCGCCGGTGACATGCGGATGGTGACAAATTTATTTTGTCTGAAAGTTCAGAGTTAGAGATTCGTCCATTCTTCTGCAAAATTCTTAATATTTTTAAATCTGTTGCATCAATCTTACTCATTTTAGAAGAACCTTCTATTTTATTGCCATAAATATTATTTATATTCTAAAACCATAACGTAATTAGTTTAATTTTTCAATAATTTTTCCAAAAATATGTCTAATCATACAATGAGTAATTAATTAGTTCAAAAAGGACACATCATGATCATCGGTTGCCCAAGAGAAGTAAAACCACAGGAATTTCGTGTTGGCTTAACACCAAATGCTGTTAAAGAAATAATATTACATGGCCATTCAGTTTTAATACAAAAAGATACTGGAATTGGTTCTGGATTTGCAGATACACAATATCAGGAAGCTGGGGCCACCGTAATCGATACCGCCGCCCAAGTGTTTTTAGAATCTGACATGATTGTGAAAGTAAAGGAGCCGCAAGCAATTGAACGCAAAATGTTACGTGAAGGCCAAGTATTATTCACATATCTTCACTTGGCACCAGACCCCGAGCAAACCCATGACTTACTTAAATCAAAATGCACAGCAATTGCATATGAAACAGTAACAGACGCAGCTGGTGGTTTGCCCCTACTTGCTCCAATGTCGGGAGTGGCTGGCCGTTTAGCGCCACGGGTTGGGGCTTGGACCCTACAAAAAGCCAACGGGGGACGCGGTGTATTACTTGGCGGCGTTCCTGGCGTTGCACCTGCTAAGGTTGTTGTTATTGGTGGTGGGGTTGTTGGAACCTATGCTGCAAAAGTTGCTTCAGGAATGGGTGCCGATGTTACCGTTTTGGACCGCTCACTCACAAGAATGCGGTACCTTGATGATACTTTTGGTGGAGATTTTACAACTGTTTTTGCAAGTGCCGGAAATACGGCTGATCTTGTAGCAGAGGCTGATTTGGTCATTGGTGCCGTCTTAGTTCCAGGGGCGTCAGCCCCTAAGTTGGTCTCTAAAGCCCAACTTTCCACAATGAAACCCGGTGCTGTAATCGTTGATGTAGCCATAGATCAAGGTGGCTGCTTTGAAACATCCCGAGCCACAACTCATCAAGATCCTATATATGAAGTCGATGGTATAATGCATTATTGTGTAGCTAATATGCCAGGCGCCGTCGCTAGAACTTCCACAATAGCCTTAGGTAACGCCACCATGCCTTTCATTATAGCATTAGCTAACAAGGGCTGGAAGCAAGCATGCGAAGATGATCTTCATCTGCTAAATGGATTAAACGTCCATGCAGGTAATTTAACGTATAAAGCCGTCGGAGAGGCGCTAAACATCCCTTCCATTGACCCTAAATCAGCGCTATCAATTTAACGGCTAGCATAAAATTTATATATAGGCTGGAGTGTGTTAACTTCAGCCTATATATACTTTGTGTTGAGCATCCTATTTTCTTAACTCACCACCGGTAGAGGCTATGACTCCAGCAATAATTTTTAACGATATAGCTTCAATATCAGCGTCTTTAAACGTGATCTCCTTCGGTTGAAGCTTAACAGAAATAGCTAAAGATTTTTTTCCTTTTCCAAACTGTGCCTCAGCTTGAGGTCCTTTAAATTCATCAAACACGTTAACAGATTCGATTAGCTCCTTATCAGCACTTTGAGCAGCACTAACTACAATGTGAGAGTCTATCTCACTGTTAAGAATAAAAGCAAAATCTCTCTCGACACCCTGTAAATCACTAATTTTCAAAGCGTCTCGAGTCGTCGCTTTAGACCTTCGTTCAGGAATATTCTCTAGAAGGATTGTAAAAGCAACAACAGCACCCCTTAATCCAAATTCCTTTATTAGCCTTGGGTGTATCTCTCCAAAAGTTCCTAACGTTTTTTTCGCACCCAATGCAAGACGGCCAGAACGACCCGGATGCCACCAATCAGAAACATCCCGGTGCACATTTAACTTTAAAGGAGATTTCAAGGCAAACAGCACCGCTTCTGCATTGGCTTTTGCATCAAATATATCCACTAATCTCCGGGCATTATGAGGGTTTCGTGAATCCACATGCCCAACCAACAAACCCGTAGCCTGCGAGTATTGTCCCTCAGGCTCACCACTATTAAAAACCGCTCCCACCTCAAACAACCGCAGATCCATAAAGCCTCTGGCTTGATTTCGAGACGCCGCCATTAATAGACCTGGCAGTAAATCTGGACGCATATGGCTCAGTTCTTGCGAAATTGGGTTTTCAAGCCTTAACTCAGCATCAACCCCTCCAAAAAGCGTAGCATTACCACTATCAATAAAAGTATAGGTAACGCATTCGTTGTAACCAAGAGAAGCAATTTCACGTCGTGCTATTCTCTCTTTATTTTGCTTGGCTGTCAGGATCGACTTTTGCACACCAAAATGCAATCTGGCCAACGGGGAAGAAACTAATTTGCTTAAGGACGAAATCCTTGCAATTTCTTCAACTAAGTCTATTTCTCCGGTAATATCTGGTCGCCAACTTGGTGGATATGCGTATCCATTATCCAACCTAAAACCAAGTTTCTTAAGGATATCTTCTTGTTTAGAAGTGGGAACATCCATGCCTACAACTGATTTAATCATATTACAGTCAAACTTATAACCTTTAAGTACTGGCTCTATTTTTCCATCGGAGACGATGTCAGACGGTTCTCCTCCACAGATATCAATTATCATCTTGGTCGCTAACTCTATAGCTTCTTCATTGAATTCAGGGTCTATACCACGCTCATTTCGATATCTAGCATCGGAATTTATCTTGAGAAGGCGACCAGTAATAGCAATCTGAACCGTATCCCACACCGCAGCCTCTAAAAAAACATTAACAGTAGCTTCTGTACAACCAGATCCAAGCCCACCCATTATCCCGGCTATGCTTACTAGTCCCTTGCTGTCTGAGATTGCAAGAGACCCCTCCGGAAGTTCATACTCCTTATCATCAAGCGCCATCATTCGTTGACCCTTTGTAGATTTATGAATTTTTAAATTACCAACCAGTTGATCCGCATCAAAGACATGAAGTGGCCGATTCCTATCAAATGTAAAAAAATTCGTAATATCTACTAGGGAAGAAATTGGTCGTAACCCAATGGCCAACAACCTATCCTGTAGCCATTTTGGACTAGGCCCATTTCGTAGGTTGCGAATGTATCTTCCCATGAAAACTCTACAGCCACTATTTTTTATTTCTGTATCTATAGCCACATTAATATTGCTTTTAAATTTTCCAGTCACTTTCTTTGCTGGTTTTTCTTTAAGTGATCCCAAGCCTCTGGCCACCAAATCTCTAGCTATCCCCCTTACGCCGAGCGCATCTGGACGATTTGGGGTTATTCCGATTTCAATAACCGGATCTACCTTTTCCGGTTCATAAACTTTAAGCCAATCGACAAAGCTTTGACCAACCTGCCCAGAGGATAGCTCTATAATGCCGTCATGCTCATCACTCAAACCCATTTCTCTTTCAGAGCACATCATCCCAGCACTCTCTATTCCTCGAATATTACCCACCCCTATGGTGGTATCAATTCCTGGAATATATGATCCAGGTTTAGCTATAACGACTTTTATTCCAGCTCTTGCGTTAGGTGCCCCACATATTATTTGCTTCTCTCCTTCGTTAGTGTTGACGGTACACACCCGAAGTTTATCAGCATTTGGATGTTGTTCTGCCTTGAGAATCTGCCCTATTGTGAACCCTGATAGCCTATCATAGGGGTTATTA
>JAQBUS010000093.1 GCA_027623875.1 Pseudomonadota bacterium | reverse complement strand
TATTTACAGCTTTTTTAAAATCACCGTCAATCTGCTCACCTCTTTCGATTGTCCGTTGCCAGAATTGAAACTCAGCTTCTGTTGCATTCGAAAGTGCATGTATGATCGGTAATGTTAATTTTTGCTCTTTGAAATCATCACCTGTATTTTTTCCAAGAGAACTACTTCCTCCATCAAAATCCAACAAATCATCTGTAATCTGAAAGCTGACGCCAAGTGCGTCACCATATCGATAGAGGGACTCTACTACTTCCTTATCCGCATCAGCTATGAGAGCTCCCACCTCCATAGATGCCGAGAATAACGCCGCAGTCTTTCCCCTTATAATTTTATAATATGTCTCTTCTTTAGTTTTAAGATCACCAGTAGATGATAACTGTAGAACCTCTCCCTCAGCAATTTTGGCAGATGCAGCTGACAATATTTCCAGGATATCTAATCTACCAGCATTAGTCATTAACTGAAAAGATCGGGCGAACAAGTAATCCCCGACCAGAACGCTGGAAGCATTATCCCACAAAATGTTTACAGATGACTTTCCACGCCGTCGATCACTTTCATCAACCACATCATCATGTAGTAAAGTAGCAGTATGAATAAACTCCACAGCGGCCGCCAATTGAATGTGAGAATACCCTTGATAACCACATATCTTTGCACTGGCCAGTGTTAGTAATGGACGTAAGCGCTTTCCTCCAGCTTTTAAAAGATGGTCTGCAATCTCCTCTATTAGCGGTGCATGCTCTGATTTCATCCGCAGCTTGATAAGGTTCGAAACTTCTTCTAAATCATCTCTTAGGATATTCTTTAATTCATCGTGTGGTCGACTTGCTTGATCTGACAATTTTTCCAAACCTCTCCTGAAATACCTAGACAAATCTTCTTCAGTATATTTATTTAGTTATATGAAAAAAATGATAAGTACTATTGATCCTACAATCTTAGCCTTAATGAAATATGTCCTTGAACCCTAATACATAGAGGTGTTTGAAATCGGCGTCCATATGAGTAATCATGCAATCTGAATAGAAAAATTTCAAACGTCTATTCTTTCTGAAAAAAAATCTAACGGGACCATTAAAAATATCACTAGATAATCAAATCCAATTGAAAGCTTCTTAAATGAAATTATTCTCAGACGACGAACTTTCACTGGATTCGTTCTTGGATGGAAAACTTCATATTTGGCAACCACTAAAAGGATATAGGGCTGCAACAGACCCTGTTTTTCTAGCTGCTGCATGTCCAGCAAAACAAGGGGAGGAGGTTCTTGAGTTGGGATGTGGCGCTGGAACAGCATCCTTTTGTTTATTTCGCCGCCTCAATGTAAAATTAACAGGTATAGAGCTTCAACCCCAATACGCAAAACTCGGCGTAAAAAATGGCTTACATAACAAAATTCCTATAGAGATAGAGACGTCTGACTTAAGAAACTTGTCGTCTAACATACGAGAAAAACTGTTTCATCAGGTAATGATGAACCCACCTTATTATAGAACTGGAACCCCAGGGCATAATAATGGGAAAGAATCTTCTCTACGCGTTAAAACGCCCTTAACAGATTGGGTCAATATAGGTCTTAAAAGGCTTAAACCAAAAGGGTGGATAACAATTATAAACACTCCCGAGAATCTCACAGAATTATTGAACGCTTTAGGAACTAAAGTTGGCGATATTTCGATAAAGCCACTGGCCTCCAGAGAGCATATGATCGCAAACCGTGTGATCATTAGAGCAAAAAAATCCTCAAGAGGAATCACAAAAATATTTAGCCCACTAATCATCCATACTGGGGAAAAACACCTTGAAGATTCTGACAGCTTTAGCCCAGAAGTAAGTGGCGTTTTAAGAAATGCCAACCCAATTAATTTTTAGATTAAAGATGTATTCAACGGTTAATTTTCTTAATGAATAGAGAAACTATTTCCAACAGAAAAATTAGGTTTTCTATTAAATTTAACATCTGAGCACTAAACATAAAGCATTATAGAAATTAAAAGCGCTCCACACACATTGCTACACCCATGCCACCACCGATGCAAAGAGTAACTAAACCCTTTCTTAGGTCTCTTCTCTTCATCTCGTACAACAAGGTTGTAAGAACGCGACACCCCGATGCTCCTATGGGATGACCAATCGCTATTGCGCCGCCATTAACATTTACAATTTTTGGATCCCAACCCATCTCTTGATTTACTGCACAAGCCTGAGCTGCAAAAGCTTCATTTGCTTCAACTAAATCTAAATCTTCGACTTTCCATCCAGCCTTTTCTAATGCCTTTCTCGAAGCATAGATTGGCCCAACACCCATAACAGCTGGATCAAGACCAACCGTTGCATATGAAGCTATTCTCGCCAAAGGTTCGATTCCGCGACCCTCAGCTTCAGTCGCACTCATTAAAAGTGCCGCAGCTGCCCCATCATTAACTCCAGAAGCATTAGCAGCTGTAACCGATCCCAGACTAGAAAATGCCGGTTTCAGTTTAGACATAGATTCTATAGACACCCCATGTCTAATATATTCGTCACTATTAATGACAACATCACCTCTTCGATTGGAGATTGTGAAGGGGACTATTTCTTCAATAAATTTACCCGATTTCTGAGCAGCCTCTGCCTTATTTTGTGAGGCTACCGCGAAGATGTCCTGATCTTGACGGGTTATCTTCCATTTTTCTGCAACATTCTCTGCTGTTTGCCCCATGTGATAGCCATTGAACGCATCCCACAAACCATCTCTAATCATAGAGTCGATATAACTAAGGTCACCCATTTTCTGACCCGACCGCATCAACGCCACATGAGGTGACAAGCTCATGCTCTCTTGACCACCCGCCGCAACAATAGAGGCATCCCCCAGCTGAATATGTTGAGCCGCAATAGCAACTGCTCTCAAACCAGAGCCGCATACTTGGTTTATTCCCCAAGCAGAGCTTTCCCTCGGAAACCCAGCTATTATGTGTGCCTGTCTCGCAGGATTTTGTCCCTGACCAGCTGTCAGAACTTGACCCAAAATTGTTTCTGAAACTTCAGTTTTATCAATTCCAGCTCTTTTAACAATTTCTTCAAGAACCGAGGCACCAAGTTCATGAGCAGGAACTTTCGCAAAAGACCCTAGAAAACTTCCTACAGCTGTTCTAGCCGCAGACACGATTACTACATTTGTCATTTTATTCCTTCCGCCCAACACGAACTACCGATTACATTTAGTTATAACAGTCTCAACTAAAGCAATTTAATTAAAATTTTTGTATACAAGTCCCACTCAGCGCACTTAATCGTTAAGGCTGCTTATCTTTATGAATTACCTTAATTAAGCTAAACAATAATAATTATGGCTGGAACGGTAGGACTCGAACCTACAATCTTCTGTACCAAAAACAGGTGCATTACCATTATGCTACGTTCCAAAAGTCTTCTGTGATTTAAATGTCTGAATCGATAGCTGCAAGTAGAAAAATGCCGATTGTTACCTAATTCAGTGTAAGTTATTAAAACCCCATGAAAAGTAATGTAATTATTATAGGTGCGGGCGCTGCAGGAATGATGTGTGCAATAGAGGCCGGCAAACGGGGGCGTAAGGTGATTCTAATTGATCACGCAAAAACACCTGGAGAAAAAATCCGTATATCTGGAGGGGGAAGATGTAACTTCACCAATAAAAATATCTCCAAAGAAAATTTTATCTCTTCAAATCAAAATTTTTGTATTTCCGCTTTAAAAAAATATACAGCTCAAGATTTTACAAACCTAGTAACCTCCAAGGGTATTTCATGGCGCGAAAAAACACTGGGTCAGCTTTTCTGTGACACCTCCTCACTCAACATAATTGAAATGTTAACAACCGAGTTAAAAAAGGCAAAGGTGAAACTTTCACCGAATACTAACGTAAGCTCCATTGAACACAACGGAAACGACTACATATTGGAAACATCAATAGGGCGGCTTTTATCTGAAAATATTGTTATTGCAACCGGTGGAAAGTCGATACCAAAAATAGGCGCCACAGATTTTGGCTATAGAATAGCAAAACAGTTTGAGGTTGGCCTGATCGAAACCAGACCGGCACTGGTTGCCTTAACTTTTAACCAGATAGATCTAGACAAGATATCTGGATTGTCTGGAAATTCAGTTTTTGCCGAGGTGACGTGTAATCGCGCATCCTTTAGTGAGGGCTTGCTATTTACACATAGAGGTCTTTCTGGACCTTCAATCCTACAAATATCCTCATACTGGAAGGAACGAGAAGATATTATAATAAACTTAAGAAAAGACAGTTCCATTAAAGAGTTGCTGGCCACTTTACGAAAAACAAACGGTAAAATTTCAATAAAAAATGCTTTGGCATTTTATTTACCAACAAAAATAGCAGAAATGATTGTCCGGGAAGTCGCTCTTGATGGTAACCTTGGAGATCAAAGTAACTTAGCTCTCGAAAGAATTTCTCTAGCTGTACATCACTGGAAGGTTAAGCCAATCGGGTCAGAGGGTTATAGAACAGCAGAAGTTACTCTTGGCGGCATAAACACCGATGAACTAGACTCCAGAACCATGGAAGTAAAAAAAACCAAAGGCTTATTCTTTATCGGAGAAGTCGTAGACGTAACTGGGTGGTTGGGCGGATATAACTTTCAGTGGGCTTGGTCATCTGGTTGGTCGGCTGGGCAAGTCGTTTAAATTCGGCATGGATTTTTTTTGGCCAACTTATCAAAATCCATTAATCCCTGAATAAGAGCACCCATTTCTCCTATTGGGATCATATTCGGCCCATCGGAAGGTGCCTCATCTGGATTTTCATGGGTTTCAATAAAAACACCCGCGATACCTAGAGAAACCGCAGCACGCGCCATAATGGGTGCAAATTCTCTCTGACCCCCAGAAGAATCCCCATTTCCACCAGGTTGTTGAACAGAGTGAGTCGCATCCATTATAATTGGATAGCCCGTCTTTGCCATTATTGGGATTCCACGAAAATCTGTAACTAATGTATTATATCCAAATGAAGAGCCTCTTTCGGTTAAAAGAATTTTTTCGTTGCCAGAGGATTCAACCTTTTTTATTACATTACCCATATCCCACGGCGCCAAAAATTGTCCTTTTTTTATATTTATTACAGCCCCTGTTTTGGCTGCAGCAATCAAAAGATCTGTCTGTCTGCATAAAAACGCTGGTATTTGAATTACGTCAACAACTTGAGCAGCGACTCTACACTGAACTACATCGTGCACATCAGTTAGAACTGGACAACCTATTCTGGCACGGACCTCACTTAAAATTGATAAACCATGATCTATTCCCACTCCGCGTTTTCCACCCGCCGAAGTTCGGTTGGCTTTATCATAAGAAGCCTTAAATATAAAAGAGGTGCCCACTTTCACACAAATTTCAGCCATGATCTCAGAGATCATTAGGGCATGATCCAAACTTTCCAACTGACATGGCCCAGCTATGATCGCTAATGGTAGGTTATTCCCTATTTCTAGATTATTTATCTTAATGTTTTTCATCACCTAACCCGAATTTTTTTTCACAAAATGATTATATCAAATTAGTTCTAGTGAACTACAATCACGTTAAACATTTTTGAGATGGTATTAAAGTGGTTTTTCGTTTCTTTATTTTATTAAACTATCTTCAAATTTAAGTGCCCATTATTCCACTGTTAGACTTGCCAATTTGTGAGATTGTAAATATCTAGATAACTGAAGTCGTAAATAATTAAGCTTTTATACTAAGTTCAAATGCCATAATTTAAACATTTCCAAAAGGAGGGAGGATAGCTGTGAAAAAAGTATGGGCTGTAATGTTTTTATTTCTATTGTGGCTATTAATGTCAGGTATTTATGAAG
>JAQBUS010000092.1 GCA_027623875.1 Pseudomonadota bacterium | reverse complement strand
CAAACATAATATCCTGCTTTCCCATTTGAATTTGCTCAGAAGCAGAACCGATACAATGCAAAGATGTCGAACAAGCAGATGTAATCGAATAATTTATACCCTTTATTTGAAATGCCGTTGCCAAATTAGCTGAAATAGTCGACGACATACACTTCGGAACCGCGAAAGGCCCAATTCTTTTTGGAGATCCTTTTGCTAGTACAATTTGGTGCGCGGCAAACATTGAAGAGGTAGATGGACCTCCAGATCCGGCAATTAACCCAGTTCGATTGTTTACTATATCACTAGGCTCTAATCCTGCATCAGAAATTGCCTGCTCCATAGCCAAGTATGCATAAGCAGCACCTGGACCCATAAATCGTAAAAGTCTCTTATCTATTTTATCTGACACATCAATCTTTAGAGTGCCCGCGACTTGGCTTCGAAAACCCTTCTCAGCCATTACCTCTGAAAACTCAATTCCAGAAATTCCTTTAGTAAGCGAGTTGGATACCTCTACCGATGAGTTGCCTATGGGAGACACGACTCCCAACCCTGTAACAACGACCCGACGCATAATTTTCTCCTAATAGTTAATCCGAAAATAAACCGACTTTCATGTTTTCGGCGACATAAATCTCCTGATCATCGGCAAACATTCTACCATTTGCGATACCCATCTTTAATTTTCGATTTATAACCCGAGTAAAATCCACCTGATATCTAACCAAGGTGGTTTTTGGAGTAACCATGCCAGTAAACTTAACTTCCCCGACCCCTAACGCCCTTCCTCGACCTAGCATTCCTCTCCATCCCAAATTAAATCCTGTCAATTGCCAGAGCGCGTCAAGACCAAGACAACCCGGCATCACCGGGTCCCCAGGAAAATGGCAACTAAAAAACCAAAGGTCAGGTTTTATATCCAATTCCGCTACTACGTGGCCCATTCCACTTATCCCTCCATCCAGACTGATGTCTACGACCCGATCCATCATTAACATAGGTGGCATTGGGAGTTGTGGGTTTCCTTTTCCAAATAATTCGCCAGATGCACACTTCAAAAGTCCATCCTTATTAAAGGTATTTGGGTGTTCTGACATTCATAGGGCCCTTCATTGCTTTATAATTTTTATCCAATTAACACTACCATTTGAATGGCTATAAGGTCCAGCTATAGATTGGCCACAATATTAATTGAAAATTTTTAATTTGAAATTTCTCTAATAAACATATTATAGTCCATTACGAATAGGATTTAAATATGAATAGAACAACGTTTCAAATAGGAGAGGGCTGGCTGGCCCAAGTAGGGTTAAGACCAACCCGCCAAAGGGTAGTATTAGCAACCCTACTAGTCGGTGATGGCTGCAACCGGCATGTTACAGCCGAGAGCCTTTACGCATCAGTAAAACAATCTGACGCAAGCGTCTCATTAGCAACAGTTTATAACACTTTAAAAGTGTTTTCTGCAGCGGGTCTTATCAGAGAAATCCTAGTCGATGGTACAAAATCCTATTTTGATACCCGGATAGACGACCACCCCCATTTTTATTGGGAGGGTGAAAATGAACTTACCGATGCCCCGAAAGAACAATTAGAAATTACTAGCTTGCCAAAAGCGCCTAAAGGAGCAGAAATTTCAAAAGTAGATGTTGTCATTAGACTTCGACGAAAAGAAATTTAAAGTTCAAAAATTTTAAAAAAATAGAAATACTTAATTAGCGAGTCAACTATGGCAACTTATAATCCATTTAAGAAATTCATACGGCCTAAAACTGAAACAGGTGTGTTTAGCGAAACCGAAGTTAATCTAGCAAACAGAAATTCCGGGCTACCCCTAGAGAGCCTTGAGCATGATGTGACGCCTATTGGCCAACATTATCTACTTATTCACTTTGACATACCAAAGCTAAACCAAGCCGACCACATTATCTCATTTACTGGTGATTTTTTTAATCCCTATACCCTAAACTACAGAGACATAAAAAAAATGCCGTCTCAGACGATTCCCGTTACCTTAGAATGCGCTGGCAACGGCCGTTCCAGCATGGAACCTCGTAGTTTTTCAATGCCATGGTCCTACGGAGCAGTTGGCACCTCCGAATGGACAGGTACACCTATGAAAGCCCTAATCCAGCGCGCCAAACCAAAAAGCGACGTTATTAATTTTATATTTACTGGAGCAGATCGTGGATTCGATTCGGGCGTCGAACATAACTTTGAGCGCAGCTTAACTGTAGAACAAATCAACAACTTAGACGTTCTGTTGGTCTATGAAATGAATGGGCAACCATTGTTACCACAACACGGAGCACCTTTTCGAATAGTTGTTCCCGGGTGGTATGGAATGGCAAGTGTTAAGTGGTTGAACGAAATTCAGGCCTCAACAGAACCTTTCCAAGGTTATCAGCAAGTCGGTACCTACAGATATAGACAAAAACGTGATGACGAAGGGGAACCCATTACGTCAATGAAAGTAAAATCCCTAATGAAACCGCCGGGAATTCCAGACTGGACCTCTAGAAAACGGATAGTTTCTTCTGGACAAGTTGACCTAATGGGTCGTGCTTGGGTTGGTGGTGGTAGACAGATTATCAAAGTAGAAATTTCAATAAATGGTTCCTGGCATAACGCAACACTTGACCAAGACAGTTCAAAATATGCTTGGAAAAAATGGAGCTTCGAATGGGCCGCTATCCCTGGAGATTATATTATCTCCTCTCGGGCAACAGACGAAGCAGGAGATATACAACCGCTTGAAGCCCCATTTGACATCGGTGGATTTGCAAACAACTCTGTGCAGAAAACCCATATATTTGTTCGCAAGGCTGAGCAGTAAATTTAGTTTAGAGTTGCAGCTAAACCGATCTAATAAGTCCTCCGTCACACCTAATTTGACTACCAGTTATATAACTAGCGGGCTCACTAACCAAAAATGTTGCGACTGAAGAAAACTCTTCGACTGTTCCATATCTCGCTGCTGGTATAGTTGCCATCGAAGCTTCTCTTACAGCCTCAAGAGAAGATTGAGTCCTTGCCGCTGCCGCCGTATCAAGTTCTCCTACACGCTCTGTATCTATGCGCCCAGGCAACAACATATTAACAGTTATACCTTCCGAAGCCAGATCATTAGAGAGTGATTTTGACCAACCAACTAAGGAAGCTCGAATAAGATTAGATAGAGCCAAATTTGGAATAGGTTGGATTAAACCAGATGAACCAATAGTGATAATTCTCCCCCATTTTTGGGCCCTCATATGTGGAATGATTTTATCTGTTATTTGGACGACCCGAGTAACCATCGCATCCAACTGCTTAGGTAGTGCTTCTATATCAATATCTACCATTCTTCCAGGAGGTGGCCCACCAGTATTATTTACTAATATATCGGCACCACCAAGGTGGCCTTCAACGGCCTCCACTATTTGCTTTACTGAACCCGGATTTACTAAATCAATACAAACATAAAATGCTTTACCCTGACCTTTTTTATTAATGCGCTCGACATTTTCTTGCAGACGGCCCTCTGATCTTCCGGTTAACAAAACATCAACACCCTCAGCGGCCAGATTTTCCGCGATCCCCATCCCAAGACCTCTACTAGAGGACATGACGAGAGCTTTCTTGCCGGTTAACCTTAGATCCATAAAAACTTTCCTTTTAAAAATTATAATTGAATTTGCTTCATAATCAAATGTCTATTGAGACTATTTTAAGCCACTTGCAACACAATCTATATGATCTATATATTTTGTACCAATGAAGCTTAAAATTCTATAAACTTAAAGTTGACTAAATTTAACATCTCTACCAGGTGCGGCTGCTAATAAGTCTTTTGTATACTGGTGCTGCGGATTATTATAAACGTCAGTTGTCCTACCTTGCTCAACTATCTTTCCATGCTGCATAACAATAACACGATCGCATATCTGAGCTGCAACTCTCAAATCGTGAGTGATAAAAAGCATAGCTAAGCTAAATCGTTGACGAATATCTAAAAATAAATCTAAAACCTGTTTTTGAACCGACACATCAAGTGCGGAAACGGCTTCATCAGCAACAATTAGTTTTGGTTCCATAACTATGGCTCGAGCAATACAAATTCTTTGTCTCTGACCTCCTGAGAACTGGTGTGGAAAACGGCTCATTGCCTCCGGAGAAATACCCACGATAGTAAGTATTTCTTTAGCTCGACTTTTCGCTTCCTCTTGACTAAGTCCAAAATTCATTGGCCCTTCAATTAAAGACTGCTCAATAGTCCGTCGCGGATTCAGAGAGCGATATGGGTCTTGGAAGACAATCTGAAATTCACTTCTGTATGGCCTTAAACTCCCACGGGACAATGTCGAAATATTTCTACCGTCGATGGTTATATCTCCACTAGTCGGATCTATTAACCGCACTAGACACCGAGCTAGGGTAGACTTCCCAGACCCTGACTCTCCGACAATACCAACCAACTCTCCACCAAATAGCTCTAGGGACACATCCTGCACCGCATTAACAACTCTACCGGATCCAAAAAAACCTCGATATCCATATGTCTTACTCAATGACAGAATATCCACTATCTTAGTTTTTTGTGTCCGCTCTTGAGAACGATCCGGGGGTGTCAATGAAGGAACAGAACTAATAAGCATTTTGGTGTAGATATGTTCTGGTGCGTGAAGTATTTTATCTCTTGTTCCCTCTTCAACAACTCTACCATTCTGCATAACTATGACCCGATCAGCGATCTCTGCAACAACTCCGAAGTCATGAGTGATGAATAGCACACCCATTCCTTTACTCTGCTGAATTTCTCTAATTAGTGAAAGCACCTCAGCCTGAGTCGTAACATCTAATGCTGTTGTCGGCTCATCTGCTATAAGCAAGCTTGGTTCCAAAGCTAACGACATCGCAATCATAATTCGTTGTCGTTGACCACCAGAAAGTTGATGAGGGTATGTGTTGAAGATTTTCTCTGGTTCAGGCAATTTAACAGAGTTCATTGCTTCTAATATTTTTCTTTTTCGATCAGTTTCTTTAAGGTTTGTGTGGATCGTGAGAAGTTCTTCTATCTGTTTTCCAACTTTCATCACAGGATTAAGTGCAGTCATTGGTTCTTGAAAAATCATACCCATACGGCTACCACGGTACTTACGCATTTCTGCATTGTCTTTAGTAAGTAAATCCTCATTCTCGAGTAAAATTTTTCCTTGAACTGGAGTTAACTCTTTTCTTGGAATAAGTCCCATAATGGTAAATGCCGTAACAGATTTCCCAGAGCCGGATTCTCCCACAACACAAACAATTTCCCCCCTATCCACATGTAGAGTAACGTCCTCAATAGCGAACTCTCTATCACCGCCTTTAGGTAGTTTTACAGATAAATTTTCAATTCTAAGAACCATTTAATGGCTTTCTATAACGATTTATTTCTACATCTTACGTGCAATGCGGGGATCCAAAGTGTCACGCAAACCATCTCCAACAATATTTACTGACATAACAGTAATAGCCAAAGCGACACCCGGGAAAAATATTATCCAAGGGCAAATCTGAAAGAATGTTCTACCTTCTGACATAATATTTCCCCAGCTAGGGATTTCCGGAGGAACACCAGCCCCCAAAAAGCCAAGAATACTCTCCGTAAGCATTGCTGATGCACAGACATAGGTTGCCTGGACAATTAAGGGAGCTATCGTATTTGGTAAAATGTGCCGTACCATAATATTAGTTAAATTAGTTCCAGCTGCGATTGCTGCTTCGACGTAAGCCTCTTCACGTACTGTAAGAACAACAGCCCGAACTAATCTAACGACTCTAGGCACCTCGGGTATAACAATTGCTATAATAACGGTGGTCAATGAAGCCCCAGACAAAGATATCAAAGCAATCGCTAGAAGAATCCCAGGGATAGCCATTAAAC
>JAQBUS010000091.1 GCA_027623875.1 Pseudomonadota bacterium | reverse complement strand
AAATCATTCAAAGCCATAGCTTTATCTCCGTTAGTTACCCAGGACTCTTCTGTCCATTCGGCTTTTTCAACTATGCCAACAAAATTAACTACCTTTCCACTTCTTATCCGCGTTGTTACCGCATGCCTACCCTCACCAACCCAAACACACGCACTCGGAGGGGGGGTGTTTTCTTTTAAAAGGTTCAACGGAAGTAGAGCCCTCCAAGCTATGTTTCCGGTAAACTTTGGCGGTTTATCCCCTAACATTTGGCTCTTAACAATCGATTTTATTCCGTCAGCTCCAACGATGAGGTCTGCGGAAAAACGCAACCCATTCTCCAGTGTTAACTCAACACTTGAAATTTTATCTATATAACTGATCACTTTAGATTTTGTTCTTAATTCGATCTTTGGGTTTCGTTTTACAGCAGATAGAAGGCCTTTCAACAGATCATACCGATGAATATGAATATACCTCCCTCCCCATCTTTGAGACGCATAATCCTTCAATGGAACCTTAAAGATACTTTTGCCGGAAATCCCGTATCTGAGCTCTAAATTTAATGGTTCAAATAAACTTGATTCCAGGTCAGGCATTACGGATAAATATTCTAAAATTTTAGTGCCATTAGGACTTATCTGAATCCCCGCTCCGATATCCCGGAAGTTTTCACCCTGTTCTAGGACAGTCACACTCCAACCCTCTTTTGCCAAAGAAAGAGAGGTCGCCAATCCAGCAATTCCTCCTCCAACAATTAGGGCTTTCATGGAAGCCTAATACCTGCATCCAAACGAACAACCTCTGCGTTGAGATAAGCCGCTCCTATCATAAACAGAACTAACTCACCAAACTCCTTAGGGTCTCCTAGTCGTTGCGGAAATAGGGGTTGGCTAGATAAACTTTCCAATGCCTTTTCTGGTAAACCAACTAACATCGGGGTCATAAATAAGCCTGGTGCAATTGCAAGAACCCTTATTCCCACTTGAGCCAAGTCTCTTGCCATAGGAAGAGTCATAGACGCCACCCCCCCTTTAGATGCCGCGTAGGCAACTTGACCTTTCTGGCCATCAAAAGCAGCTACTGAAGCCGTATTAATTATGACACCACGTTCGCCCTGATCATTTAGAGAATTAGACTGCATAGCTTCAGATGCCAATCTGGACACATTAAACGAACCCGATAAATTTATATTTAATGTTTTGTTAAAGGACGCTAATTTATGGGCGCCATCTTTTCCTACAGTTTTTTCCGCAACAGCAATTCCAGCACAGTTCACAACAACATTTATAAATCCATATTTTTCTTTAGCTTGCGAAATAGCCGAAACAACCGACTCTTCACTGGTAACATCAGTCGGCACGAACATTACATTAGATCCCAGCTCTTTAGCTAGACTTTTCCCTCTTTCTTGATCTCGATCTAAAATTGCAACTTTTGCACCCTTAGATATTAACTCCCGAACACTAGCCTCCCCCAAGCCAGATGCCCCACCCGTTACCAACGCAACTATTTCATTGTTCTTCATTTATTGCCCTTTCAAATGACATTAGTGTGAACCTTATAGTTCATCAGCGTTCTTGTTTCTACGCCGTTCCAATTCACGTTTATAGATAGAAAGCCATCCTATTCCCACATCTGTGCATAAACGAGGGCTATATTCAGCTCCGACAAAACCGGACCAACCCAAATCAAGGAAATAATCTAAAATTTCAATATAGCTACTGGGGTTATAAGTTGGCTCTTCCCGATGCGGAAAGGATGCAATCTGAATATGACCGACTATACTTTTATAAGTTTTAAACAACTCTCTTAAATCGAGCCCCATTTTTTGAAAATGATAACAATCAAACATTAGTTTTAAATTTTTAACTCCCGTTGAGGAAATAATATCAGCAGCCCTATCAATGGAATTAAGATAATACCCAGGCATATCTAACGGGTTTAGGACCTCAATTAATATATTTTTACCGAACCTCGTAGCCTGTTCGGTGGCATACATCAAATTATCTTTATAAACTCTCTCACTCCTTAATGATTGAGAAGCATTACCAGCTAATACGTGAATATTCTGACACCCTATTACATTAGAATAGCGAATTGCTTGGTCAACTTGAGCGCGCATGTCTTTATCTTTTCCAAATATTGCTCCTAAACCACTCTCGTTTTTCTCTTTATCTCTCATGGTGTTAATTGAAATTGCACTCAGACCCTCATCATCTAAAATGTCACGCACCTTAGTCGGAGATACATCGTAAGGACAATGGAATTCAACCGCATCAAACCCAGAACGCTTCGCCGCTTTAATAGCATCAAGCAGCTCAAGTTCTTTCCAGAGGTAACCGAGATTAGCTGAGAATCTTAACATAAGAAATTATCCGGCCTTAAATGAGCAACGTCATAGCTTAATAAACGGATACATTTTGAACCTTTAAAACGAATCTTTTAATTCCCTAAGTTTGGTAAAAACTTCGACATCTGAAGCGCTCAGCATCCCTAAATGTTCTTTTATATTTTTATCCGAAAATCTTAAAAAAGGATTTGTCTCAAGTTCTTTTCCTATAGTTGTTGGGACAGTAGGTTTCCCTTTAGATACAAGATCCACAACTACATTATGTCGTTCAATTAACTCTTTATTTAAAAAATCTACACTTAATGCAAATTTTGCACTTACCAGAGTATATTCATGGCTACAATAAACTAACGTCTGCTCTGGTAGCTCCATAAGTCTAACTAAACTTTCATACATTTGTTCTGGTGTGCCCTCAAATAGACGGCCACAACCCATTACGAAAAGTGTATCACCAGTAAAAATAGTTTCTTCAGATTTTATATAAAAATTTAACATATCAAGTGTGTGACCTGGTGTCGAAATCACATGAACTTCTGCCCCAGAGAAAAGAAATATCTCTGAATGTTCAAGCGTTTTATCAACTCCAGGGAAAGCACTCGGTCCATAAACAACAGCGCCCGTTTCTTCCTTAATTTTTGCCAAACCATGCGTGTGATCCAAGTGATGATGTGTGATCCAAATTTGTGTTAATGACCATCCTGTCTCCTTTAAGGCTGCGAGGTAGGCCTTACTGTCTCCCGCATCTACACAGGCAGTTTCACTAGTATTTTTGTCGTGAATTAGAACGCCGTAATTGTCACTTCCATAAGTAAACTGATGATATTCAAATTGCATAAATGTTCCTAACTAAGTTAAATAAAATTAACACCTTAGTGCTGGTAAACCCACGCCGGTCGAGTCAAAGCCACCATCTGCTGCAACTAACTGGCCAGTAATATAGCTCGCCTTATCAGAACATAAGAAATAAATTAAATTACCAATTTCCTCTTCCGAACCATACCGATTAAGAGGTATTGCGTCATGGTATGCATTAATTATTTCTTGGGTGTGTACAGCCATAGCTAATTTTGTTTTAACAGGACCCGGCGCTACACAGTTTACCCTAATAGAATACTCACCCAACTCAACTGCCTGTTGTTTGGATAACTGTATCACCGCGGCTTTTGAGGTGCCATAAGAAACTCTAAGTGTCGAAGCTCTCAAGCCGGAAATTGAAGCTATATTTACAATGGAACCCTTGCTGTTTTTGAGCATTGGGATTGCAGCTTGTGAACACAAAAAAACTCCATCTAAGTTAGTTGCCATAACACGTCGCCAATCAGAATAAGAAACGCTCTCAATAGGCCCAAACTCAGCAACACCCGCATTATTAACTAGGCAATTTAACCGACGGTATTTATTTTGAACCTTGTCAAACAACTCTGAAACTTGTTCAGGAATAGAAACATCACAATCTAACACATAAGTGTGCTCCATGGATTTTGAGTTTTTTTCTAATTCGATGAAGTCTCGATCCACCATTACAACTTCGTAACCATGACTGTGGAAAAGCCGAGACGTTGCGAGCCCTATCCCACGAGCAGCCCCAGTAACAATACAAACTTTTTTTTCCACATTAAATTCCTTGTTTTTATACTAATTAATTACGGGCTTTACGGGCAAAACACTATTCGTCCGGACACGTGTCCGGCTTTTAACTCCTCTACAGCGCTATTTATTTCAGACAGTGGTCTGATTTCAATAGGTATATCTTTAAGCTTTCCTGCTCGGTACATTTCTATTATCTGTCGTAATTGCGGGCTATTACCTACGTGACTACCTCGAACAGTCATTGCTTTCTGAGGAAGCCAAACCTGAGGCATTTTAAAATCCCCACCATGTTGTCCAACAACTACATATCTACCAGCTTTGGTTAAGGAATTAACTGCCAAGCTTCCAGTTTCTTCGCTGCCAAAGGTATCCAATACCCCATAAAGTAAGCCATTTGTTATATTAATTAGCTCCTCAGTTGAATTTAGCTTTGTTGAGTCCAAAACTCTATTCGCACCCATTTCAATTGCTAGTTCTAATTTATTTTCACTTACATCTATAGCAATAATATTTTTATACCCCATTCCTACGGCAATCGAAATGGCATTCAAGCCAAGCCCTCCAACTCCTATAACAGCAAGCCACTCATCTTCCCTTAATGCTCCAACTTTTGTCAACGCATTGAACACTGTCACACCAGAGCAAGCGTATGGAGCAATTTTTACCGGGTCTAATCCTGTTATGTCTAAAACAAATTTTTCATCTGGAACCAATACGTGGCTCGCAAACCCGCCATTCTGATGTATCCCTATGATACTCATGCTAGTACAATCGCTCTCCCTATCCTCGTCACAAGCACGACAATTTCCGCACCCAATCCACGGAAACACCAACACTTTTTGTCCGATTACAACATCAGCCACACCTTCCCCTACATCAACGACTTCACCAGCAATTTCGTGCCCTAATGTGATAGGCAACTTAGCCCCTCGTTGTTCGAAGGTTAACTTTCCTCTTTCTCCTAAGTCCATAAAACCTTTTTTTATGTGCAGGTCCGAGTGACACAACCCAGAGGCAATAACTTTAACTAAAACTGAACGTCCAGTTGGCTTTAAAACGGCTCGTTCTGCCATCTGGAAGGGTTTATCCCACTCGACTAAATCATAACTGTAACTTTTACTCATTTTGACTCCCTTAAAGAACTTTTTTTTGACACTAACCTTTGTGATTGAAGAAACAACAGAAAAGGCCAAGAGCTGTTTTATTACACGCTTCTTGAGCCAAAGACCCCGAAAATCACTCCCGCTACAAAACCTCCTAAGTGAGCCTCCCAAGCCAAACCGCCACCTAACATAAAAGCCAATATAACATTAACAATAACTAGCCCAAGAATGGTTGAGAATACAGGTTTTAGTGAATATCCTGCGTGCAATCTTCTCTTGAAATCCCAGAATTGCCAGAGCCCTAGAAAACCAAAAACGGAACCCGAAGCTCCAATCATTGGTCCTTGGTTTTTTGATAAAAGAAAGAAAGAGAGTCCCCCTAGCACCCCGGAGAAAATAAACAAAAAGACAACGCTCCAATGATTGGTTTTTAGGTAAATAATTTTTCCTAAAGACAGTAAAACAACAGCATTCATAACGAAATGGATGAACCCCCCATGTAAAAAAACATGCGTTATAAACATGGAATAAGGTTGGAGACCAAAATTCGGAATTAATTCGTCAGACAGAAGCCCGTTCCAAAATGCCCCATAAGCAAAAAGAAAACCACGAATAGGTGGCACCCAAGAAACACTAAGATCCCCAATGCTCGAGGAAAATTCAAAAAAAGCCATTATAATAACAAGATAGACTAATGGTGGAGGCAACCGATCAGAACGATTTTTTGATAATTTATCCACTAGTTTTCCTAACATCGACACTTCGTATTCTCTTAATAGAATACAAAAAAGTACCATTCAAAAATATTTACTTATCAAAAAGCAAACAACGCGCTGCTGGACTGACTTCCTCCAGACTCTCTCCTTGCATAAGTTTATTAGCTAGAGTCTTTCCCAACTCCACGCCCCATTGATCGAAGCTGTTAAGACCCCATATAAAACCACAGGCGA
>JAQBUS010000090.1 GCA_027623875.1 Pseudomonadota bacterium | reverse complement strand
CGGGTAAGATTTATAAAAATTTTGTTTTCTAATATCTAAGGGATCCAAATTTAAAAAATGTGCAATGTGGTCGAGAGCTCTTTCAATGCCTATTATGCCTTGTGGACCCCCGAAACCTCTAAATGCCGTGTTTGACTGGGTGTTTGTTCTTAATCTGTGTGAAGTAATGTCTACATTTGTTAAGTTATATGCATTGTCAGCATGCAACATGGCTCTATCAGCAACTGGCAGTGAGAGATCTTGGGACCAACCACAACGAACGAAATGTTGAAAAGTAATTCCCAAAATCCGACCTAACTTATTAAAACCCACATTGTAGCTAATATTAAAGTCGTGGCGCTTACCCGTAATTATCATATCGTCATCTCGATCGTATCGCATTTTGCATGGTTTCTTTGTTATCTGTGCAGCTACTGCACATGCTACCGCCAAAGCATTCCCCTGAGATTCTTTGCCTCCGAAAGCACCACCCATTCTCCTAATTTCTACCCGCACCTGGTTCATCTCTACTCCTAGTGCTTCTGCGACCTTGTGCTGGACTTCTGTTGGGTGCTGGGATGATGATAGGACAACCATTCCAGTATCATCTTGAGGTATTGCGAAAGCGACTTGCCCTTCAAGATAAAAATGCTCCTGGCCTCCAACAACGAAGGAGTCTTCCAATTGGAACTGCGCTCTTTCGACAGCGGCTTGAGCATTCCCTTTTGAATATTGTCGAGGCCCTTTTTCAAAATATGATTTTGCGTTTAAAGCGTCTTCAATTGTTAAAATAGGTTTATAGGTTGCATATGAAATCTTGGCTTTCTTGGCAGCTTTTCGTGATAAAAGATGAGATTCGGCAATAACAATAAATATGGGTTGTCCAAAATAATGAATTTTTCCATCAGAGAGTAACGGTTCATCATGTGTTGAGGGTGATGTGTCATTTGCATACTTTAGATCGCTGGAAGTTAAGACTGCAACTACACCCCTTGAAGCTTTTACTTGGCCTAAATCTAACGTTTTAATTGAACCGTGAGCAATCGAGGCAAGGCCAAAAGTAAGATGTAAAGCGTCAGACGGCAGTGAAATATCATCCGTATATAACGCTCTGCCTGTGACGTGAAGCTCTGCAGAGTCGTGGATTTGAGACGTTCCAATTGTCATACTAATGCATTCCGAATATTTGTTTTGATCCCAGAATTTTCGTAAAAAACTTTGGTTAGCATATTTTGAGCTACTTTTAGACGATAAGCAGATGATGCACGAACATCGCTCAATGGCGAATAATCTAAGCCAATTTTGTGGGAAGCTCGTTGAAGGTTTTGAAGATTCCAAGGCTCACCGTGTAGAGCTGATTCTACTTGGTAGGCACGCTTTGGAGTAGATGACATCCCTCCGAAAGCAATTCGACAACTCGACACCTTTCCTTCTGAGATTTTGATATTAAAACAGCCATTTAATGCTGAAATGTCTTGATCAAATCTTTTTGAGATCTTGTAACAACGCAGGTCGTCTGATTGCCTTGGAATAAGAATTTCCTCAATGAATTCGCCTTCTTTCAAATCCTGAATTCCGTAGTCTATAAAAAAATCTTCAATAGGTACATTTCTAACGTTAGAGCCTTGGCGGAGTTTTAATATTGCGTTTAATGCTATTAAAGCTGGTGAACAGTCCCCTATAGGAGATCCATTTGCGATATTTCCACCTATGGTTGCAGAGTTACGGATTTGAATTGATCCATACCGACATAACATTTCCGCAAAGTGGGGGTGATGATCACGCATTACCATGAGTAGTGTCGAAATTGTAGATGCTGCCCCGATCTTTAAATATTTTTCGTTAACCGTAATTTCCGTTAATTCCTTGCAGTCATCTAGAAAAATAGGATTTTCGATAGTTTTGAGCTTCTTGTTAATGTCGAGAGCTATATCAGTACCCCCTGCGATAATCACCGAAGATGGGTTCTTCAGGTAATACTCCGAGAACGCTTGAATTGAGTTGGGCTTGTTGCTTAGAGATGGCACGTTTTGAATTAGCTCTAAATTCTCATTCATCCAAGCTGGTACGGGTTTTCCTGAAGCTTCAACAGCTGATTTTATAATAGGCCCGTATCCAGTGCATCGACATAAATTACCAGCTATTTGATTTTCAAAATCTTCCTCACCATTTTTGTGAGCAGCAGCGAGCGTTGTAATGAATCCAGGTGTGCAGAAACCGCATTGAGAGCCGTGGTGTTTTATCATGGAAGCTTGGATGGGATGTAATTCCCTACTAGGAGAGCTAATTCCTTCAACTGTTCGAATTGCTTTTTTATGGATCTGAGGCATCAATAAAATGCAGGAATTTGCTACCCTGGCAACGCCCATATTGTCAGAGATGATTATGGAACAAGCTCCGCAATCCCCTTCGTTACAGCCTTCCTTAGTTCCGATTTTATGAAAGGTCTCACGGAGATGCATTAACAAAGTATCAGAAGGTTGTGCGTCGACGGTTACGATCTCTCCATTGAGAAGAAACGTTATCATTAAAGATTACCCTGCCGCGATACCACTTAGTATTACTATTAATGCTGTGTCGATGCGGCGTAGACATAACATTTGTTATTCTTATAAATAAAATACTTAAAAAAACATTTAGCAAGCCTTTTGTGATCTTTCCGTATCAACTTTAGTACGTTACGATGAAATTATGGCACAGATTCCTAAATATATTCATTTACGAACTCACACAGAATATTCATTACTGGAGGGGGCTATTAGGCTTAAAAGCTTACCCGAGATGTGTGCTCAGGCCGGAATGCCTGCTGTTGCAGTTACAGATACAAATAATATGTTTTGCGCTCTAGAGTTCTCTGAGTATGCCTCCTCAGCTGGAATACAACCTATAATTGGTTGCCAGATGGATTTTTTTTATGAAGGTGTAGCAGTAGACGGCCGAAGCAGTCAGACAGCAGCTATAATTTTGTTAGTACAAAATGAGATAGGTTATAAAAATCTTCTGAAACTTAATTCTAAGGCATATTTGAGTCAAGAAAAGCAATTACCCTGGGTAGATATAACTGATTTAAAAATGCACTCTAAGGGATTAATTTGCCTAACAGGAGGTTCTGAGGGACCTGTGGGTGCTCTATTAGTAGCCGATAAGATCTTAGAAGCAAAAGAATTATTAAATTTGTTTGCTGAAATCTTTTCGAACAGGTTGTACGTGGAAATCCAACGGCATCCTGAAACGGAAGGCCTACCACAAAACGAGCTTTTGACGGAGAATCATTTCATTGAACTCGCTTACGAATTAAACCTACCATTAGTGGCTACTAATGATGTTTTTTTTCCAAATACTGTTATGTATGAGGCTCATGACGCCCTAATGTGTATAGCTTCGGGTTCTTATGTGGACCAAAAGGGGGCACGAAGGCAATTAACTAGACAGCATTATTTTAAGAGCTCTGAGGAGATGATCACATTATTTGCGGATTTACCTGAGGCGACCAAGAACACAGTTGAGATAGCTCGCCGCTGCGCCTTTAAAGCAGAAACTCGGGATCCGATACTTCCAAAATATGCCGAGAACGAGACAGAAGAATTGCGGAGACAAGCGATTGCCGGTTTAACGTTAAGACTTGAAGAAATACAATTGTCAGTTTCTAAAGACGAATACTATCAGCGCCTAGATTTTGAATTAGGTGTTATAGAGAAAATGGGTTTTCCAGGTTATTTTCTTATAGTTGCTGATTTTATTAAGTGGGCGAAAGTGCAAAACATACCAGTCGGACCAGGGAGAGGGTCTGGCGCTGGATCGCTAGTCGCATATGCCTTAACAATTACAGATTTAGACCCACTGAGGTATTCACTTCTATTCGAAAGGTTTCTTAATCCAGAACGTGTCTCAATGCCAGACTTCGATATAGACTTTTGTATGGATCGACGGGAGGAAGTCATAAATTATGTACAGCAAAAATATGGCAAGGAC
Source organism: Pseudomonadota bacterium (assembly GCA_027623875.1). GTDB lineage: Bacteria > Pseudomonadota > Alphaproteobacteria > Rhodobacterales > Rhodobacteraceae. Next base: position 2,079 of record JAQBUS010000090.1, on the reverse strand, counting down.
AAAGTCGGTCAGATAATTACGTTCGGCGCATTGCTATCAAAGGCAGCAATCCGAGATATTGGACGGGTGCTGCAAATGCCGTACGGGCAAGTTGATCGCTTAGCTAAGCTTATACCCCTGGATGGAGTAAGGCCATTAAGCGTCGAAAAGGCTATTGAGCAAGAGCCTCGTTTGAGAGAGGAAGCCAAAAATGAAGAAGTGGTGGCCAGGCTTTTAGATTACGCTACCCAAGTGGAAGGTCTTTTACGTAATGCGTCAACACATGCTGCGGGAATAGTTATTGGTGATCGACCCCTAGATGAGTTAGTCCCTTTGTATCAGGATCCTAGGTCTACTATGGTTGCTACACAATTTAACATGAAATGGGCGGAGTCTTCTGGTTTAGTGAAGTTTGATTTTCTAGGCTTAAAGACGCTAACGGTGATACAAAATGCTCTAGAGCTTTTAAAACTTCGAAATATCGATGTAAATATCGCAAATATCCCACTCGACGATGTAAAGACGTTTGAGCTCTATGCTTCCGCAAAAACGGTTGCTGTTTTTCAGGTTGAGAGCTCTGGAATGATGGATGCACTTCGGCGCATGAAGCCTACCTGCATAGAAGATATAGTTGCATTAGTCGCGTTGTATCGACCAGGCCCAATGGAAAATATACCAAACTATTGTGATGTCAAAAATGGAAAAAAAGTATTGGTCTCAATCCATCCACTAATCGACCATATACTCGCAGAGACCCAGGGAATTATTGTTTACCAAGAGCAGGTAATGGAGATTGCCCAAGTTATGGCCGGATACACTTTGGGAGGAGCAGATCTTCTTAGACGGGCCATGGGAAAGAAAATTAAAGAAGCTATGGATGCAGAGAGACCAAAATTTATAAAGGGAGCATCACAAAAGGGCGTAGATGAAAATAAAGCTTCAGAAATTTTTGATCTTCTAGAAAAATTTGCCAATTATGGTTTTAATAAATCTCATGCGGCGGCATATGCTGTTGTCAGTTATCAGACAGCTTGGCTTAAGGCTAACTACCCGGTGGAATTTATGGCAGGAGTAATGAACTGCGATATTCATCTTACGGATAAACTCGCCGTCTATAAAGAAGAGGTTGCAAAGAAGTTAAATATTGAGATTATCCCGCCATGCGTCAATAGATCTGTAGGTTTGTTTTCAGTTAAGGATTTTAAGTTAATATATGGTCTAGGTGCTTTAAAAAATGTTGGTCTCGAAGCAATTCAATTGATTGTGGATGCGAGAGAACAAAGCGAGCATCAAGGTTTTAGAAACCTTTTTGATTTTGCAAGAAGGGTTGACATGAGAAAGATCGGCAAACGTCCGCTGGAGATGTTGGTGAAATCTGGTGCTTTTGATCAATTGGATCTTAATAGATCAAGTGTCCTTAAGAGCTTAGATGGGGTGGTAGCATATTCTTCTGCGATACACGAGCAGAGAAGCTCGATGCAAACGTCTCTTTTCGGAGAGGCTGGTGCTGATCTACCCGAACCAAGGATAAATAATATAGAGAATTGGTTGCCGAGCGAACAGCTCGTTGAGGAGCATCAGGCTATTGGTTTTTACTTATCCGGACATCCTATTGATGACTACGCTTCGTCTCTTAAGCGCAGTAATATAATTACAATATCAGAACTTGAAATAAAAGCAAAAGAAGGCCCAGTTTTAGTTCGAATGGCAGGTTCTATCTCGGGACGACAAGATCGGAAGTCCGCTCGAGGAAACAGATATTCTTTCGTTCAGGTCTCGGATCCAACCGGCTTGTATGAGATTACAATATTCTCAGATGTTCTGGAAGCTGGTGGAGAGCATTTATTCCTAGGGTCCCTAGTGGTTATGTCTGTCGAGGCAATATTAGAGTCCGAGCAACTCAAATTATTATGTAGGAGTGTTCAACCTATCAACAGTGTTAAACTAGACGCCGGTGTTGGCGGGTTAAAAATATTTGTTGAGTCTGAGATAGCTATACCCGCAATTTCGTCAGTCTTTAAACGCACAGAAGACACTCAAAATTTAAAAAACAGAGGGCCCGTTTCTATTTGCTTGATGAGCGCATCATTGCCCGGAGAA
>JAQBUS010000089.1 GCA_027623875.1 Pseudomonadota bacterium | reverse complement strand
GTATACGAAATCATAAAATATTTAATATTTTTTTCTTTTGCAAAATTTGCTAAATCTATTGCCATTTTCACTCTCCCTTTATCCCGTTAATACCAGTTTTTTTGTCTTTAACTAAAAAGTTGATCCTGACTTACCTGGCCACCAATCTGTCCCCGCCAGGGGAACCCGAGCCATTGCAGCGGATTCCAAAGTTAAAGCACAAAGGTCTTCAGGCTCCAAATTATGAAGATGGTTTTTTCCACAAGCCCTTGCAATTGTTTGAGCCTCAAGAGTGAGAACTTTAAGGTAGTTGCTGAGTCGACGACCGCCTTCAATTGGATTAAGGCGTAGAGCCAGCTCAGGATCCTGCGTGGTAATTCCCGCCGGATCTTTTCCCTGATGCCAATCATCATATGCTCCAGCAGTAGTGCCAAGGGCCTGATATTCGCTTTCGAACTTGGGATCATTGTCTCCTAACGCAATCAAAGCCGCTGTTCCAATTGAAACTGCATCTGCACCTAGTGCGATTGCTTTAGCGACATCTGCCCCTGTACGAACACCTCCAGAGACAATCAGTTGAACCTCCCTATGCATACCCAAATCTTGTAAAGCGCGAACTGCTTCTCGTATCGATGAAAGGATGGGTTGACCCACGTGTTCTATGAAAACATCTTGGGTTGCAGCAGTACCACCCTGCATTCCATCCAAAACGACCACATCAGCCCCCGCTTTAACGGCAAGAGACGTATCAAAATATGGTCGCGAAGCGGCTATTTTTAAGTAAATGGGTACCTTCCAGCCCGTGATTTCTCGCAGTTCAAGTATTTTTATTTCTAGATCGTCTGGCCCTGTCCAATCTGGATGGCGACAAGACGATCGTTGATCTATTCCTTGTGGCAAATTTCTCATCTGAGCTACTCGATCAGTTATCTTTTGACCTAATAGCATTCCACCGCCACCCGGTTTAGCACCTTGCCCAACAACAATCTCTATTGCATCTGCTTTTCGAAGGTCGTCAGGGTTCATTCCATAACGGGATGGTAGATATTGATAAACAAGCTTCTGTGAATGGTTTCTCTCTTCTGCGGTCATCCCTCCGTCACCCGTAGTGGTTGATGTTCCTGATAATGTTGCACCGCGACCTAAAGCCTCTTTAGCAGGCCCAGACAATGCTCCAAAGCTCATTCCAGCAATTGTAATGGGAATATCTAACTCCATAGGGTTTTTGGCAAACCGAGTGCCTAAAAGAACTTTTGTTTCACATTTCTCCCTATAACCTTCGAGGGGATACCTAGATATTGAAGCTCCCAGAAATAAAAGGTCGTCAAAATGGGGCACTTTTCGTTTAGCGCCTCCTCCTCGAATATCGTAGATTCCCGTAGCTGCTGCACGACGTATTTCAGAATTAATTGCGCTACTAAAAGTTGCAGATTGCACAGGATCAGTACGAGGAATATTTTTACTTTGATCGTCTTTCATCCAATTTCCCTTAATAAGCATTATCAATATTAAAATTATATAACTTCCTAGCCGATCCATAACGCCGGAACTCTTCTGGCTTTGCATCTGAACCGGATTTTTTTAATAATTCTTCAAGAAGTTTAAGATGCTCAGTCCGCATCTCTTTTTCTACGCAATCAGCACCTAAAGACTTTACAGAACCTCTTACGAAAATCTTTGCCTCATATAATGAATCGCCCAAAGCATCTCCTGCATTTCCACAAACAACCAAGTTACCAGATTGGCCCATGAATGCACTCATATGGCCGATATTTCCAAAGACAACTATATCAATGCCTTTCATAGAGATGCCACACCGAGAAGATGCATTTCCTTTAACAACTAATAAGCCACCATTTCCAGTAGCTCCAGCATATTGGCTTGCATCACCCCCAACAATAACACATCCCGACATCATGTTTTCTGCCACACCGGGTCCAACAGAACCCTCCACTCTAACAGTCGCCAACTGGTTCATTCCTGCCAGATAATAACCGGTAGAACCTTTAACGGTAACATCGATTGGTGCATTTAATCCGGCAGCAATCGCATGTCCTCCCTTTGGGTTTATAACCTCCCAAACTTTCTGTGTTGTACTAGAGTTCTGAGCTTGTAATTCTGCATTCAGCTCTCTTAAACTTTTATTTTCAAGATCAATTTTTTGCATACTAATGCTTCCAAAAATAAACTGTTGCTGGCTCAGGCTCCCAAACCTTAGCTGTTTCAATATTTGGCAAATCCACTAGGGCACGATACTCAGATCCGAAGGCAACATATTGATCTGTTTCAGCCATAATTGCTGGCTTGCAAGCTATCGGGTCTCTAACTACCCCAAACCCTTCTTTTGTACCCACTAAGAAAGTGAAAAAACCGTCCAAATCACTCAGGCTACTTTGAAGCGCCTCCTGAAGAGTGCTTCCTTGCTGCATTTTATAAGATAAGTATGCTGCTCCTACCTCTGTATCATTCTCAGTTTCGATGACCACTCCTGCTCTGCGCAGTTTTCGTCTAAGGGAATTATGATTAGACAAAGAGCCATTATGTACAAGGCATTGATCCATTCCTGTAGAGAAAGGGTGCGCACCCATTGTCGTCACAGCAGATTCTGTAGCCATTCGTGTATGGCCTATCCCATGCGTTCCAGACATGGTTGAGACAGAAAATCTATCAGTAACATTTTTTGGTAGTCCAACTTCTTTATAAATTTCAATTTTCTCTCCTACGCTCATTACTCTTATATTAGGGCATAACTTTCCAATAGCTTGGCGTGCCTGGTCTAATTTATCCATATCCAACCCTAGTACAGCATGAGTGTCCCTAACAACCACCCCAACAGGAGTATCAATTATAGCCGCCAACTGAGACCCTATGATCTCGAAATCGCTTTCTGGATGTTCAGATTGTATGGTAATCTTTGCTTCAGCGCTTGTGTTCGAATCGTAAATTGCTATTCCTGCGCTATCTGGTCCACGTTCGGTCATCGTAATAAGCATACTCGTTAGGAAGTAACCAAGATTGGCATGAAGCCCTTGATCTTTCAAGAATAGTCCAACAATTCCACACATAAAAATAACCTCTTAGATTTTTCTTGGTTGATAAATCTGACACTCATACACTCATACACTTATACACTATTATGAAAGAAAAAATTTATCAATTACATGAGTAAATTTGAGTTGCATGCATAATATGGGGAAGCATCCAAACATGGGCAGGTCTATATATTGAGAGTTGGATTAACTGAAATTATCGGATTGTTAATCCTCCAGCAATATGAAATCAATCTTAAACAGCTAACACAGAAAATCAGACATCACCCGTTAGGCCATTATTAATGAATATTCGACATAAGCAGGTCAAAGATATTTATCTAAATATCAGTCACTTTCTAGATCACTTTGTTATGCTAATTTTTGCTAAAGCAGCCTATGATGCCGGAAAAGAATTTGGCCTCGGTTATGATGAGATAATTGTTTTTGGATTTCTGGGGTTCGTATTGTTCGGAGGTGTGGCACCAATAGCCGCTATATTAGCAGATAAGTTTTCACGAACAGCTTTAATGGTTGTTTTTCATTTTGGACTCGGTATTGCGGCTATTTTAGCGGGGTTTTCTGGTTCTGCATGGGAACTATCATTATCCATTGGACTAATAGGTATTTTTGCGGCGATCTACCACCCTGTCGGAATAGCTATGTTAATTAAAAGTAACAAAAAAATTGGTTTTAGACTCGGAGTAAATGGTGTGTTTGGAAATATGGGCGTTGCAGCAGCCCCCCTTATCACCGGCATTTTACTAATCTTTTTTGACTGGCGCATGTGCTTTATACTTCCCGGTATCCTATGCATAATATACGGCTTTATATTCATATCTGCACTTACAGAAGAAACAAAACCCAATCCTAAAATAAAGGCACAGGCAAATGATCAAAAATTTGCACCCCAATGGCAACGAGCACTTCTAGCTCTAGGCCTAACCACCGCAAGTGGAGGTTTCATTTTTGGTGCCATGACTTTTATAGTGCCCCGCTATTTTGAAATTCAACTATCTAATCTATCTACATCAGTTGCGATAACTGGTCTGTTCGCGTCAATAGTTTATGCTTTTGCTGCATTTTCACAAATCGGGGTAGGTTGGTTGATCGATCGTTACTCAGCTAAGCTTATATTGTTTTTTCTAGGGCTGGGCCAAATAATTTTCATTTTCTTGGCAGCTAAGGTCACAAACCTTAGTTTGGTTTTTGTCACCCTGGCTGCAATGAGCTTCGTTTTTGGACAAATACCCATCATCGACACCATCCTATCACGATACATTCCAGATGAATGGCGCCCGAAGGTACTAAGTATTAAATTCCTATTAAATCTCGGAATTGGCGCAAGCGTACTCCCAGCCTCCGGATTCCTACTGCAATCTGGATATCAACTATCTAGCCTATTCATTTTAATGAGTTTTATGGCAACATTGATAGTTGTAGCCTCGGTAATACTTCCGAATCAGGACATTTCTAAATCGCCCCAACAAGGCTGATTTTCATTATTTTAATGGTCAATGGGTCCATACTACCTTGCGACTGGTAGCAAAATTTTCTGCATAGCCGCCATTTCGTATAATTGGTTTTCGTTTATTTGGCACAGTAACAATTGCCTTTATTCCATGTTTTTCAGCATACCGAATAGCAGAAGCCTTATCTTTAAAGGCCAATTTTACTTGGGCCTGCGTGTCATCGGAAGAGGTCCAACCCATCAGCGGATCAATTTTGCTAGCCGTTGAAGACTCAAACTCCAACACCCAGTTTTTTGATTTACCAACACCAGATTGTGTAGCTGTTCTTGTTGGCTGAAAAATTCGTGCACTCATGTCTTGTCTCCGTTACTCAAGGCTTTAATATCCTAAAAGTTAGCTTCTTTGGCAAGGGCACAATCCAAGCCAGAGTATGCATAATCAGAAATTATTTTATTTATATAGCGAAATTAAATTAAATGCATAACAATTCTCCCGAAACTATGCCTGTGATATCCAACTCCATTCGTCCGGCTAATGAACGAAAGAAGCTTGACGGAGGGCGTCCCTTCAAGTTGAAAACGACTTTTGATCCGGCAGGGGATCAACCTCAGGCAATCACCGAACTTATAAAAGGGTTAAGGGAGGGTGAACGCAATCAAGTGCTCTTGGGGGCAACAGGAACTGGTAAAACGTTCACTATGGCAAAGGTAATTGAGAAGACACAAAGGCCGGCTATTATTCTAGCGCCAAACAAAACACTTGCAGCTCAATTATACGGAGAATTTAAATCTTTTTTTCCAGAAAATGCCGTCGAATACTTTGTCTCTTATTATGATTATTATCAACCGGAGGCGTACGTTGCTAGGTCAGATACATACATCGAGAAAGAGAGCCAAATCAATGAACAAATAGATAGAATGAGGCATTCTGCGACCCGCTCTTTATTAGAGCGCGACGATGTCATAATCGTTGCTTCTGTTAGCTGCATTTATGGCATTGGTTCTGTTGAAACCTATGGCGCTATGACCCAAGATTTGTTTGTCGGTCAAAATTACAATCAACGGCAAATAATGGCCGATTTAGTTGCCCAGCAATATAAACGTAACGATCAAGTTTTCCAACGAGGGTGTTTTCGGGTTCGTGGTGACTCCTTAGAAGTTTGGCCAGCTCACCTAGAAGATCGATCCTGGCGTCTATCTTTTTTTGGTGAAGAACTAGAGTCCGTTACAGAGTTCGATCCCCTCAATGGAAAGAAAACCGATAATTTTGAGAGACTCAGAATCTACGCTAATTCTCACTATGTAACTCCACGGCCAACGATGAATCAGGCAATCAAAGGCATCAAAAGAGAGTTAGAAATTCGTCTTACTGATTTAAAAAGAGATGGAAAGCTCCTTGAATTGCAAAGGCTAGAGCAGCGAACGAATTTTGATCTGGAAATGTTAGAAGCCACTGGGGTTTGTGGTGGAATTGAAAACTACTCCCGCTATTTAACTGGCCGCGCTCCTGGCGAACCGCCACCAACATTATTCGAGTTTATTCCTGATAATGCAATCGTGTTTGCAG
>JAQBUS010000088.1 GCA_027623875.1 Pseudomonadota bacterium | reverse complement strand
CCGTAAACTCTCCCCAAGCTCCAATCCTCCCAGCCGGGGTAACTAGGGTAACTTCAAACCCTTTATTTTGAAGGGCTAAAGCCAACACGGGGCCCATATAATAATGATCATCGTCGAAGATTAGAATACGGCCCTTTGGGACAGGAACCCCGTTAAAGAAATCGTCCGGAGAAAAGACATTAACCGATTTATCTAGCTGTAATAAAGAATTATTATGTCGACCCACCCCATCAATGGCCCATTTGGCACCAGTTGCAATTACAACAAGATCCGAAGGAAAACCTTTTATATCCTCAGCCGACATATCGCTTTCCAAGAAAATGTCAACATTAGACAGTTTTCTAATTTGACCTATTCTCCAATCACGGACTCTCGACCACTCAGATAAACCAGGGAGTTTTGATTCTCTTGTCACCCGGCCCCCCGGTTCCCGTTCTTTCTCGGCTAAACTTACTTCATTACCTTGCTCTCCAAAAACTCTAGCCGCCTCTAACCCAGCTGGACCAGAGCCAATTATAAGTATTTTCTTTCGTTTCTTTACTAGCGATATTTTTTCTGGGTGCCATCCCATGCGCCATTCTTCACCCATAGTTGGGTTTTGTGTGCACCTTATAGGCACGCCTAATGAATCGTAAGCATAGCAAATATTGCACCCTATGCATTCCCGGATATCTTCGGATCTACCTTCCTTTATCTTATTAGGAAGAAATGGGTCAGCTATCGAAGGTCTGGCGGCTCCAATAAGATCTTGAGATCCAGAACGGAGAACTTCTGCCATTCGGTCGGGTGAGGTAAACCTTCCCACGGCCACCACTGGTTTACTAGTTATCTTCTTTGCCTTGGCTATTGAACCTAAGAGAGCGCCCTCTTTGATAAACCTCGAATGACCCATTTCAACAGCGTAATCAGCAACTGTAAGATCCCATAAGTCTGGGCTCTCGCCCAATAAGGAGAAGGCATCATATGTCTCAGAGTTATTAATATCGACACTAAATCTGGTTGCTACAGCAGCTTTTCCACGAACTGCTTCTCTGGTTTCTTCGATTAACTCTTGTACAATACGAACCCTATTTTTTAAACTTCCACCGTACTCATCTGTTCTTTCATTCGTATCAGAAGAAAGGAACTCGGATAGTAAATACCCGTGAGTTGCGTAAACATACACTATGTCAAACCCTGCAACTACGGCCCGTTTCGCAGCATCAGAGTGCCATTTGCGAATATCTCGGATGTCTTCCTTATCAATACGACGTGGCTGTATCGGATTATATAAATTCGATGCGGGGCGATCTTGCAACCCATACGGTGGTAGCCTGGTCCCTAGATTAGAGCTCACGCCTCCCCCAAGCCATAACTCGACACCAGCCAACGCCCCGTGTGCGTGGACAGCGTCCGTCATAAGAGCATTAGCCCTTATATCACTATCGTCCCATAATGCAGCATACGGATACGCTCCATCATCCGAAGTCGGGTGTACCGAACAATACTCCGTGCACACCACTCCCCAACCACCTTCAGCCTTTATACCCCTCATCGCCGCAAGCGAATGAGGCCTCTGCCAACCCATACCAGAACAGTGCGGAACTTGATAAAAACGATTTTTTGATACAACTGGGCCAATTTTAATCGGTTCGAATAATATCTGGTGCTCGGGCGGTATCATATAACTCTCTAATAACTGATGCCATAATATATTAAAAATTGGCTAAATCTTAAATAACAGACAGGTTATGTATGACTTTAATCATTGTTTAAAATTATGTTATCTATATGTTAAACTTTATCACTTCTTTTTACCATATAAAATTGGTGATTAGTTCTAATAAACATGGGAGGCTTTAAATGAACTTTATAAAAAAAATATCAATTTTGACAATTAGTTTTATTTTAGGAACTGTTAATATTTCACACTCAGCAGATCCTGGATTGGTTGTTTTTGACTGGGCCGGTTACGAAGACCCGGCTTTTTTTACCGCTTATACCGCAAAGCATGGCGATAGCCCAACTTTTGCATATTTTGGAGACGAAGAGGAAGCTTTCCAGAAATTGAGATCGGGATTTAAAGCGGATGCTGCTCATCCATGCTCTCAATCAGTACCAAAATGGATTGACGCCGGACTTATTGAGCCCATTGACACATCTAAAATTACACGTTGGGATGAATTAGAAAAATCTTTTCGAGACATTCCTGAATTCCAAAGGGATGGGAAATACTACTTTGTCCCAGTTGATTGGGGGAATACAGCAACAACGTACCGTACGGACCTGATTTCAGAAGAAGCTGTCTCATCCTTAAAGGCATTCGCAGATCCTCAGCATAATGGCCGTGTCTCAGTTGGAGACAATGTTGATGACGCATACGCTCTTGGATATTTAGCTGTCGGTGTCAAGGATTGGGCAAAAGCCACTGACGCAGACTTTAAAGCCGCTTCAGCCTTTCTGAGAGAAGTTCACAAGAATGTTCGAACTTACTGGGCAGATGGCGCTGAATTGGGGCAACTAATGCAAAGTGGTGAGGTTTACCTCTCCTGGGCATGGAATGAAACCTATGCCACGCTAAGTTATGAAGGCGTTCCTGTAGCTATGAAAAAAGACACTGATGAAGGGACCTCAAGCTGGGTTTGCGGGTATTCAAAAATTAAGAAATCTGGCAGATCAAGAGACGCAAAATTTTATGATTTCATAAATGCGTGGCTCGAACCCGAAACCACAAACTACATAGTTAACGAATGGGGATATGGTCACTCAAATGCTGTTGCAATGGCTGCGATGAGTGATGAAGACCTTGCTGCAGTAGGACTCGAATCCAGTGACAAGTTACGAGCTGGAACTTTATGGCAGTCACCTATGCCCTTTGAGTTGAGAGAAAAACTGATAGCCGAATTTGAATTAATTAAAGCTGGCTTTTAGAGTGCAAAAAATCTAACTTTAAGTTACGCCGCCTAGAAGTAGTTGGCGGCGTAACTAATTAAAATATTATTTTTATTTTGCAGATCCTAACCTCTCTAAATAAAAATCAACAAATAAACGTGTGTACTTCTCCATGCTAGAAAAAGGCCCTGGCTTATAGTATCTGGAGTTTATACCCTCTTGGTTTTTTTCTATGATACATTTATCTGAAACAGTAGTTACATCCCATAACCATTTTAATCGATCAACAGCAGTCTCTGATCCCAGGTCAGCATTATCTCTAACTAGCCAAATAATTTCTTGAATTGAAGTATCCTTATCAATTGGAATAAACCTATAAACGGCAACATAATCACAATAAATAAGAAACGGATTTAACAGTCCGATATATAAGTCAGAGGCTCCACCATCATATTCTTTAATATTCCCTAATAGGGGGCCAACTGCCATTCCATCCTCACTACCTGTATCATACCCATCGTATAAAGAATACCGATTGTAAGCATAATCAGGTTGGCCATCAAACCTGTTTACACCGATGCAATCAACAAAATCAGTAGGAACTCCAGCCACCTTAGCCCTTTTTTCCATTAGAGCATTGAGTGGTTGAGCTTTTTCAGATGACATATGTGTTACATGTGATTTGCTAAACTCAGGGTGAGCAGACGAGCAATGATAACATTCGCTGTAGTTTTCGATCAAAACTTTCCAGTTAGCTTTTACCCGATAACTTTTTTTAAACGCAACTTTGGTTTTACTCAGTTCAAACGGAGAGAGTATAGGGTCAAGTTTAGACTTAAGATCTGTCATGTCGTCCGGTTTATCCGAGAATGAAATGAATATCAGACCGTGAAACACCTCCACTGCCAACTTTTGAAGGCCTAACTCAGACCTGTCAATATCTGGTTCTATCAGCCGAGCATTAAAAAGACTACCGTCTAAATTATAAGTCCAAGCATGGTATGGGCAGGTAAATCTTTTTGTATTCCCACTTTTCTCTAAGCAAACACGTGAACCTCTGTGCCGGCAGACATTAACCATCGCGTGAAGTTTTTTATTAAAATCTCGAGAAACAATCACCGATTCATTAAGTATTTGAAAAAGGAAGTAATCCCCAGGTTCTTGTAACTCGCTCACATGACCGGCAAACAACCACTCATGAAAGAAAATTGATTTAACATCCAAATCAAAAACTTCGTTGTCACAATAAAATGGTTGAGACAAAGCAAAACCCTTTTTATGAGTCTCTAACAAATTTTTTAATTTTGAATTATCCAACCTTTTCTCTTTCCGCTGGTTTTCTTATTTAAATAGAACGATTGAATCAGGTGAAAAACTTACTCTAGTTTTATCACCTGCCCTTAAGACAGGTCTACCGGCCGTATTACGCATAGAGATAGTTACGGGTTTATCATTATTTGGCAACAAAACAGAATAATAAGTCATATCTCCATAATACTCTGAATTCACTATGACTCCAACAACTTCGAAGTCTGTTAGTGTTAGTTCATCAAGTAAAATAGTCATCATTTCTGGTCGCACCCCAACTTGCTGAATTTCATTTGGAACTAACCCATAAGGACATTGAGACTTTGAAACCTCTAACCTACCTAATGATTGAACATCTAAAGTTATAATTTCTTTATTTTCGCTTAGATACTTTGCATCTAGGAAGTTCATAACTCCTATAAAGGATGCCACTTTTCGACTTAAAGGCCTACGATATAAGTCTTGAGGAGTTGCCAATTGATCAATCTCTCCATCAAACATAACCGCTATCCTATCAGACATAATCAGAGCTTCTTCTTGATCATGCGTAACTAGAATAAAAGTAATGCCAATTGATTTTTGTAACTGCCGTAATTCAACTTGCATTTGGTCACGTAACTTTTTGTCTAACGCAGATAAAGGCTCGTCTAACAGGACCACCTTTGGTCGCATCACCAGAGCTCTAGCCAAGGCAACCCTTTGCTGTTGACCCCCAGATAAGGTATCTGCGCCTCGATTAGAGTAACCAGCCATATCGACCATCTCTAGGGCATCTTCAATTTCCTTTTCAAGATCAAGCCTACTTAATTTCTTACGTTTGAGACCATAACCCACATTATCTCCAACATTTAAGTGAGGAAAAATTGCATAATTTTGAAAAACCATATTAGTAGGGCGTTGGTTCGCAGAAATTCCTGCCATTGGCTTTCCATCAATAAAGATCGATCCACTAGTGGGTTCACTAAAGCCAGCTATCAATCGCAAGAGCGTAGTTTTTCCACATCCAGACGGCCCTAGTAATGAGAAAAACTCCCCTTCCACTATCTCTGCTGAAACTCCCTTTAGAGCCTGGACACTCCCAAAAGACATTTTAACATCCGAAAGATTGATTATTGCTTTGGACGGTTTCTTTTCTTTAAGACCAGTCGCCATTCTTAAAATAATCCTTTTGTTGTGGAGGAATTAAGACCTTGCTTTTTGCTTGCTTTACGCCGAAAAATTTCAGCAAGGAGTAATAAAACAACGGTTACAATCAGAAGGATCGTTCCCAAAGCCATTATACTTGGCAATTTTGAAGAGAAGCGCAACTGACTCCAAATATAAACCGGTAAAGTAACATCTGTACCCGTAAGAAAAAATGCTATTATGAACTCATCCAAGGATAATGTGAAAGTAATTAATAAACTTGATATTACTCCTGGTAATATAAGAGGGAATGTAACTCTCCTAAAAGTTCCAATTCGCGTCTCACCTAAATCCAATGAAGCCTCCTCAAGGCTGGAGTTAAGTCCAACAAACGCAGTGCTAAGCACCGCTATAGAAAATGGCATGCAAATTAATACATGGCCTAATACAACAGTCCATAGAGACAACTCCCAACCCAACCTCATCAACATAACTAGAAGTGAAACAGCTATGGTTATTTCGGGCAAAACGAGTGGCGATAAAATAAAACCCATTATTCCTTTTTTAAACGGGAATCCGTATCTAGCTCCTGCTCGGGCCGCAAAAGCGCCCAAAAAAGTACTTATCACTGAGGTTAAAACCGCTACCAGAAGAGTGTTACGCACTGCACCGTGCAAGGCATCCGTTTCCCAAAGGTCAATAAACCACTGAAGCGTCAAACCTTTTAAAGGGAAAGCAATGATTGTA
>JAQBUS010000087.1 GCA_027623875.1 Pseudomonadota bacterium | reverse complement strand
TAAAAAAAAATGTTGTTTAATATTTGTCTGTGGCTTGTTCAAAAGGAAAGTTTTTTAGCATGAAAAAAATTGAAGCGATTATAAAACCATTCAAACTTGACGAGGTAAAAGAAGCGCTCCAGGAAATTGGGGTGCAAGGACTGACCGTGACTGAGGTAAAGGGCTTTGGGCGACAGAAAGGCCACACTGAACTTTATAGGGGAGCAGAATACGTTGTCGATTTCCTTCCCAAAGTTAAGATAGAAATAGCTTTAGCTGATAATTTGGTAGATTCGGCGATTCAAGCAATCGTCAATTCTGCTAAGACCGATAAAATTGGTGATGGTAAAATATTTGTTTACAATTTGGAGCAAGCCATCAGAATTAGAACCGGGGAAACCGGTGAAGACGCCCTCTAATTTCAAATAAATAAAGAAAGGCTCGATCAAATGAGTAAAACAGAGATACTTAAAACCATACAAAATGAAGAAATCGAATACGTAGACCTTAGATTTACTGACCCTCGGGGAAAACTTCAGCACGTGACTATGATGTCCGATCAAGTCGATGAATCTTTCTTGGATGATGGTTTGATGTTTGATGGTTCTTCGATTTCTGGATGGAAATCAATTGACCAGAGTGACATGAAATTAATGCCAGATCTCAATTGTACATATATTGATCCTTTTTATGCAGAAAAAACCTTATGTATTCACTGCAGTATTTTAGAACCTGATACGAATGAGCCTTATGATCGCGACCCACGTGGGACAGCCCAAAAGGCAGAGGCTTATCTTAAGTCTACGGGCATTGGTGATGTATCGTATTTCGGACCAGAGGCAGAGTTTTTCTTATTCGATGACGTAAGGTTTTCGGTTGAAATGAACAAAGTATCCTTCGAAGTCGATGCAGATGATGCATCCTGGAACTCCGACACAGAATACGAAGTTGGAAATATGGGGCATAGGCCTGGAATTAAAGGCGGTTATTTTCCAGTGAACCCCACAGATTCGTCTCACGACATTAGAGGTGAAATGCTATCTACAATGAAACGGATGGGAATGAAGGTAGACAAGCATCACCATGAAGTAGGTTCTTGCCAACATGAGCTCGGGTTGATTTTCGGATCACTGACTCATCAAGCTGATGAATTACAAAAATACAAATACGTAGTCCATAATGTTGCACATGCATATGGAAAATCAGCGACTTTTATGCCTAAACCAATATCTGGGGATAATGGAACTGGGATGCATGTAAATATGTCAATATTTAAAGATGGAAAACCTCTGTTTTCCGGAGATCAATATGCCGACCTTTCTCAAGAAGCTTTATATTTCATTGGTGGGATTCTTAAGCACGCTAAAGCTCTTAATGCTTTTACTAATCCCACTACAAATAGTTACAAGAGGCTGATCCCAGGTTTTGAAGCCCCAGTTTTGAGAGCTTACTCTGCTCGTAACAGGTCTGGCTGTGTGCGTATTCCTTGGGCGGAAAGTCCAAACTCAAAACGCGTAGAAGCCAGGTTCCCCGATGCAGCAGCAAATCCTTACTTGTGTTTTGCAGCACTTTTAATGGCTGGGTTGGATGGAATTAAAGATAAAATTGATCCGGGGCCGTCATCTGACAAGGATTTATATGAATTGCCACCAGAGGAATTAACCGGAATTCCAACTGTCTGTTCTTCGCTTAGGGAAGCGTTAGAAAGCCTGGAAGCCAATCATGACTTTCTACTTTCTGGAGATGTTTTCACAAAAGATCAAATTCGCTCCTACTCCGACTTGAGGTGGGAAGAAGTATACGCCTACGAACATACACCCCATCCAATTGAATATAAAATGTATTATAGCTGTTAAAAAAAGTTGGTACTATAAAAAAGGGCGTCAATTTTAGGCGCCCTTTTTAATGAAAAAAGTTTCACAACTACGACAATGGTTGTTAGATTATTTTTCTAAATTTTATTTAATAAACCACACGGCTTTTCGAAAACTTTGGAGTACATGCTCCCAAGTTTTTGTACTTTCAAGGATTTGTGCTTTATTGTAAACATTAAACAGTTAAACATAACTAAAACTAAATTAGGAAACTAAAATGCCCCAAGCAATTTATCCACCATCATCAGATTTTGTATCAAGCGCTTTAATTAATCACACAGACTATGACGAAATGTATAAAAAATCGATTAGTGATCCAGAAAAATTTTGGGCTGAACAAGGCCAAAAATTAGAATGGCTTAAACCTTTTACAAAAGTAAAAAATGTCAACTTCTCACATGATGACGTAAGTATAAAATGGTATGAGGACGGCACACTAAACGTTGCAGCAAATTGCATCGATAGGCATTTAAAAAAAAGAGCAACACAAACGGCAATAATCTGGGAACCTGACGACCCAAATGAGAAATCACTACATATTTCATATGAAGAGTTGTCGATACATGTTGGAAAATTCTCAAATGTTTTAAAAAAACTTGGGGCGACAAAAGGTGACAGAATTGTAATTTACATGCCTATGATACCAGAAGCCGCGTATGCAATGCTGGCTTGCGCTCGAATTGGAGCAATACACTCGGTAGTATTCGCCGGATTTTCTCCGGATGCTTTAGCATCGCGCATTAAGGGATGCAGCGCGTCAATTTTAATAACAGCAGATGAGGCCCCTAGAGGAGGCAAAAATACGGCCCTAAAGACCAATGCCGATAAGGCTCTGCAGGCTATAAATACAAAAACAAAAATGCTTGTCGTAAAGAGAACGGGTGGTGCAGTCTCAATGGTTCCTAAAAGAGACTACTGGTTGCACGAATTAGAAAAGTCCGTAGAACCAGATTGCCCAGCCGCCGAAATGAGTGCTGAAGATCCACTTTTCATACTTTACACGTCTGGTTCAACTGGCCAACCAAAAGGAGTCGTTCATTCCAGTGGAGGTTATCTGGTTTACGCCTCAATGACCCATCAATATACCTTTGATTATCACGACAAAGATGTTTTCTGGTGTACAGCAGATGTCGGTTGGGTAACTGGACATAGCTATATAGTATATGGACCCCTTGCCAACGGAGCTACGACCCTTATGTTTGAGGGGGTTCCAAATTTTCCAAATCCTAGTCGATTTTGGGAAATCTGCGAGAAACATTCAGTAAATCAATTTTATACTGCTCCAACAGCAATCAGAGCTCTTATGGGGCAAGGCGATGATTGGGTTAAGGCGCATGATCTTAGTTCATTGAGAGTATTAGGCACTGTTGGAGAGCCAATAAACCCCGAAGCCTGGCATTGGTATAATGAAGTTGTGGGTGGGGGAACTCGTCCAATAGTCGATACTTGGTGGCAAACAGAAACTGGGGGTCACCTAATCACACCTATTCCAGGAGCAATTCCAACCAAACCTGGATCAGCAACCAAACCATTTTTTGGAATAATTCCTGCAATCTTAGACCCTAGCAGTGGAAAGGAATTAAACGGTCCGTCTGTAGAGGGGGTTTTATGCATCAAAGACAGCTGGCCAGGTCAAATGCGTACAGTTTTCGGTGACCACGCAAGATTTATAAAAACTTACTTTTCAGATTATAAAGGTTACTATTTTACTGGCGATGGTTGTCGTAGAGATGAAGACGGATATTACTGGATCACTGGTCGAGTTGACGATGTTATAAATGTTTCAGGGCATCGGATGGGTACTGCCGAAGTTGAATCTTCACTTGTAGCACATCCAAAAGTGGCAGAGAGTGCTGTGGTTGGTTTTCCTCACAAGATAAAAGGACAAGGGATTTATGCATTTGTTACATTGATGGCAAATGAAATTCCTTCTGAAGTCCTTAAAAAAGAACTAGAACAGTGGGTACGAAAAGAGATTGGCCCCATAGCAAAGCCAGATTTGATTCAATGGGCCCCTGGCCTTCCAAAAACGCGGTCTGGAAAAATTATGCGCCGCATATTACGGAAAATAGCCGAGAATGATTACGCCTCAATTGGAGATATTTCCACTCTTGCCGACCCCGCAGTGGTGGAGGAGCTAATTTTGAACAGATTGGAGCCAAAGTAACACGCTCTAATATAGAAAAACCAACTTAAAGGTGTGTTTTCAACTTACTCACACTTGAAATATGATATACTAATTTTAACAATGTTAAGGACCTAAGGAACACAAATGTCGAAAAACTCCCAAACTCAAGATATCGCTTTTATCGAGGCATTAGTAGAAGTTCTAAAGAAAAATGATCTGACCGAGATCGAGCTTAGTCGTGACGATGGGCTTGATAAGGGTGTAACTGTCCGTATTTCAAGACAACCAATTGTTACAGCAGTTAATGCCTCAGTAAATCCTACCGCAAACCCAATGCAAACCTCCCAAAATACTGGTTTAGAACAAGAAACCTCACAAGACCCTGCATTAGAAGCAGGTGCGGTAACCTCACCAATGGTTGGAACTTGCTTTCTCCAATCTGAACCGGAGACACCGCCGTTCGTCTCAATTGGCACAAAGGTAAAAGAAGGGCAGACACTTCTTATTATCGAAGCAATGAAGACAATGAACCATATTCACGCGAGTAAAGCGGGCGTTGTAAAGAGAATACTAGTTGAAGATGGCAGTCCAGTAGAATTTGGTGCCCCATTGATGATAATCGAGTAAGTACTCATGTTTGAAAAAATATTAATTGCAAATAGAGGTGAAATTGCGCTCAGGGTCATACGAGCAGCCCGAGAAATGGGGATAAAGACAGTTGCTGTACACTCCACAGCCGATAGCGACGCAATGCACGTAAGAATGGCGGACGAAGCAATTTGTATTGGTCCACCACCAAGTAACTCAAGTTACTTATCTATACCCGCAATAATATCAGCATGCGAGATTACTGGGGCGCAAGCTATTCATCCAGGTTACGGATTTCTTTCTGAAAACCCTAAATTTGTTCAAATAGTTGAGGATCACGGGTTAAAATTTATTGGCCCAACTGCAGAACATATTCGAACAATGGGAGATAAAATCTCGGCAAAAAAAACAATGCAAGCGTTAGGTGTTCCCTGCGTTACCGGATCGGAAGGAGGGGTCGACACCCTAAAGGAAGCATATGAAATTGCTGAATCTATTGGTTACCCTATTATCATTAAAGCAACCGCCGGAGGTGGTGGTAAGGGGATGAAATTAGCCTTAAAACGAGAGGATTTAGAAGAAGCTTATAAAATGGCAAAATCAGAAGGCAGGTCTTCTTTCGGAAATGAAGCGGTTTATATGGAAAAATACTTACTGGCCCCCAAACATATAGAAATTCAGGTTTTTGGTGACGGTAAGGGGCGAGCAGTGCACTTAGGAGAGCGTGATTGTTCGCTTCAAAGACGGCATCAAAAAATTCTTGAGGAGGCACCAGGGCCAGAGATAAATGAAGAAACACGCCAAAGAATTGGGAAATTATGTGCAAATGCAATTTCTAAAATAAATTATGCTGGAGCTGGAACTATAGAGTTTCTATATGAAAATGATGAATTCTATTTTATTGAAATGAATACACGTCTCCAAGTTGAACATCCGGTAACCGAAGCAATATATAATGTTGACCTAGTCAAAGAACAAATCAGAGTGGCTTTTGGACTGCCAATGTCATTCATTCAGGAAGAGCTAAAAATAAACGGCCATTCGATTGAGGTCCGTATAAACGCCGAGAGACTTCCTAATTTTAACCCTTGTCCTGGAAAAATAACACAATTTCATGCTCCGGGCGGCTTAGGGGTTCGAATGGACTCGGCCATATACGACGGATATTCGATCCCCCCATATTATGATAGTTTGATCGCAAAGATCATTGTTCACGCAGAAAACAGGTCTTCCGCTATTAACCGACTGAAACGGGCGCTCAGCGAGCTTATTGTGGATGGTGTTGATACTACAGCACCATTATTTGATCCACTATTATTAGAAAAAGAGATAATTGACGGAAGCTATAATATTCATTGGTTGGAAAACTGGTTGCAAGCCTCTGTTGAGAATGCTTAGGAATAATTTAAAACTGACATCGATATAAAATTATTTTATCAATACAAAATGGATAATAAACTAGCACTATCACCAGAAACGATATTAACCGCCTATTCAAACGGCGCTTTTCCGA
>JAQBUS010000086.1 GCA_027623875.1 Pseudomonadota bacterium | reverse complement strand
GCTTCCAACAAATCGTTAACATTAACTAACCCAGGATCCGAGGGTATAATTAAGGGAATCGCATTAGCTACCACAGCAACAGCCTCGCAATTCATCTTCCCACTAGCATGAACAGCATACTGATTGTTAACCAGGCCACCGTTGCCAATTATTCCAATGATGGGTCGGGCCATTTTATATCCTTCTTAAAATTAAATTTTACCGTGCTCAAGTTAACTATTATTATAAGTTTATCATGTAATCTGACTCAATTATAAGAAGTATTTTATTTCTAATCAATATCTTCAACAGGTGTAAAACTTTCTGTATTAATAAACCTTAATTGACTTTTTAATCTTTAGTTTGAATATTCTATTTTCATTAAGACTACTACGGTTTAAAAATTAAGGTCGATTGGAAACAAAACGTGCCAGATATCAAATATAAAAGTATATACTTAAAAGATTATACTCCTCCACCATTCTTAATCAACAATGTTTACCTTGTTTTTAAATTATCGCCAACAAAAACCCGGGTCATCACTAAAATAGAGTTTCGACCCAACGAAACCAGTTCTGATAAAACTTTCTTTCTTTTTGGTCTCAATTTAAAACTTATAACTGCAACAATAAATAAACAAAAGATTCACCTAACTTTAACCAAGGATGGTCTAACTTGCAAAGTTCCAAATGAACCATTTATTTGGGAATCTGAGATTGAAATTTGTCCGAAGAACAATACCACTCTTGATGGACTATACATGTCTAATGGGATGTACTCGACTCAATGTGAACCAGAGGGCTTTCGAAAAATTACGTACTATCCTGACCGTCCAGATATAATGGCAATATTTCATGTTCGAATTGAGAGCGATAAGCCAGTTTTACTGTCAAACGGAAACCTTGTAAGATCTGGAAACGGTTTCGTTGAATGGTATGACCCATGGCCAAAGCCAGCGTATTTATTCGCGCTCGTTGCCGGTAA
Source organism: Pseudomonadota bacterium (assembly GCA_027623875.1). Classification (GTDB taxonomy): domain Bacteria; phylum Pseudomonadota; class Alphaproteobacteria; order Rhodobacterales; family Rhodobacteraceae. The sequence continues at coordinate 5,122 of JAQBUS010000086.1, read as the reverse complement.
CCTTTTGAGATATTCAGATCAATATATTACTCGATCTAACACCAACGTAGAATTAAATATTTGGGTTAGACCTGGTGACGAAGATAAATGTAAGTTTGCTATGGAATCCTTAAAAAAAGCCATGCGATGGGATGAAGAAAAATACGGTCGTGAATATGACTTGAATTTGTTTAACATTGTTGCTGTGGACGATTTTAACATGGGGGCTATGGAGAACAAGGGGTTAAATATTTTCAATTCAGCTGCAGTGCTCGCGACTCCAGAAACCTCAACAGACCTTAACTTTGAACGCATAGAAACGATTGTGGCTCATGAGTATTTTCATAACTGGACGGGCAATCGTGTAACTTGCCGTGACTGGTTCCAGCTATGCTTAAAAGAAGGTTTAACTGTTTTTAGAGACCAGCAGTTTTCTGCCGATATGAGGTCTGAAAGTGTAAAACGAGTTTCAGACGTCCTAATGCTCCGCTCACTACAGTTTAGAGAAGATGATGGCCCTTTAGCCCACCCGGTACGTCCGGACAGCTTTATCGAAATAAACAATTTTTATACCGCCACTGTTTACGAAAAAGGTGCCGAATTAATAAGAATGCTAAAATTAATTGTTGGAGATCAGAGCTATTATGATTCAGTCAATTTATACTTTTTAAAACATGACGGAAATGCATGTACCGTAGAGGATTGGCTTTCTTGTTTTGAAGAAATTACTGGAAGAAACCTAACTCAGTTTAAATTATGGTATACAGTAGCCGGAACCCCTCAAGTAAAAGTTTCCGAAAGTTATAGTAATGGTAGTTACACATTAGCATTTACTCAAAGTCTATCAGGAACTCCGAGTTCCCATCTAAAACCTATGCTTATTCCCATTGCGTTAGGTTTGTTTAACAAGTCAGGTGAAGAAATCTTACCCACAAAGATTCTTGAGCTTAACCAACCCTATCAGGAGTTCAATTTCAACAAACTAGATGGGCGCCCAATTCCTTCATTGCTTAGAAACTTTTCAGCTCCAATAAAACTTGAGCATATTAGATCGGATAGTGATTGCGCATTTTTAATAGATAAAGATACTGACCCGTTCAATAAGTGGGAAGCAAGTATGGAGATCAGAAGAAACACACTAATAGAAATGGTTACCAAAAACAAAAAACCGAATCCAACATACTTAATTGCTATAGCTCAAATCTTGTGTGATGAAACCATTGATCAGGCTTTCAAGGCCTTAATTGTCGCTGAACCCTCGCAAGAAGAATTAGCAAAGGAACTTTTTGATATTGGTCAGGTTCCAGACCCAACATTAATCTACAACGTGATACGGGATTTGGAATGCGAACTAGCTCGAACACTGGAGCCCCTGTTATTAAAAATTTATAAAGATAACGCAGTGAATATGCCACAAGCCTTGGACTCACTCAGCACAGGTAAGCGATCGTTACAGGCCGTGGCTCTCCGCTTGATAAACTATTTAGACGGCGGTGAACTAGCTTCCAGGCAATTCGCAACAGCAAACAGCATGCAACAACAATTTACTGCTTTGGGATATTTATTAGGTGCAGGCGAAGGAAAGTCCGAGAGCATTAGATTCTACAACCAATGGAAAGATAACCGACTCGTAATGGATAAATGGTTTTCTACAAACATTCGAAATAGTATACCCACAATGGCCCATAAAAAAGTGCAAGATCTAACCAAACACCCTTTATTTGAAATGCAAAATCCCAATCGCTTTAAGTCTGTCTTTGGGTCATTTGCCGCTAATACTTCGGCATTCCACGAAAAATCAGGCGGCGGCTATAAGTTAATGGTAGACTGGATCATTAAACTAGATAAAAAAAATCCTCAAACGGCCGCAAAGATGACTACTGTTTTTGATACTTGGAAAAGATATGACATCAATCGGCAAAAATTTATTTTACAACAGCTTGATCGAATGTCGAAAATTGCGTCGCTAAGTCAAGACACTAGTGACATCTTACAACGTATTAGATCTATATAATTATAATTACCTATCTTAAGTACATGCTTAAAAAAGGAAACTAAATCTCTTGCTGGTTCACCTCAGCTAGAATAGACAGGAGATGCTAAAAAGGAAAAATATTATGCTTGATCAAACCTATGAAAACCCAAAACCAATCGTAATATCTGGAGCTAAGTACGAGTGGGAATTGGTTATAGGGCTTGAGGTTCATGCACAAATTTCCTCATCAGCCAAGTTATTCTCAGGGGCTTCAACCTTATTTGGATCTGAGCCAAACACAAATGTTGCTTTTGTAGATGCCGGAATGCCAGGTATGTTGCCGGTTATAAACGATGAATGTGTCGCACAGGCAGTTAGAACTGGCCTAGGGCTTAAATCAATAATTAATACTTATTCTGCATTCGATAGGAAAAACTACTTTTATCCAGACCTACCTCAAGGCTACCAGATAAGCCAACTTTACCATCCAATCGTAGGAGAGGGTCAAGTCTTAGTTAATTTGGGAAATAACATTGCACGTCTGGTACGAATTGAACGAATTCACCTAGAGCAAGACGCTGGAAAATCTATTCATGACTTAGATCCAGAGATGTCGTTTGTAGACTTAAACCGAACAGGCGTAGCCTTGATGGAGATTGTTAGTCGACCCGACATGAGGGGCCCAGAAGAAGCTGCCGCATTTGTAACAAAACTTAGACAAATTATGAGGTATCTCGGAACCTGTGATGGAAATATGCAGAATGGAAATCTCCGAGCAGATGTGAACATTTCCGTTTGTAGGAGTGGTGCTTATGAGAAATATCAGGAAACCCAAGATTTTAAATATTTAGGGACTAGATGCGAAATTAAAAACATGAACTCGATACGTTTCATTCAGCAAGCAATCGATGTGGAGGCAAGAAGACAGATCACGATCCTTGAGACTGGGGGAACAATTAATCAAGAAACTCGGCTTTATGACTCAGAAAAAATTGAAACTCGGCCCATGAGATCAAAAGAAGAGGCCCATGATTATCGCTACTTCCCTTGCCCAGATCTACTTCCACTGACATTACAACAAGACTGGATTAATAAAATTGCGGATAGCTTACCAGAATTACCGGACGCCAAACGTAAGCGTTTTCTCATTGACTATAAACTAAGTGAGTATGATGCCGACGTCTTAACTGTAGATATTGATACGGCCGCATATTTCGAAAATGTAGCTGAAGGACGCGACAAAAAAATATCGGCAAATTGGGTTATTAATGAACTTTTTGGAAGGTTAAAAAGGGATAACGATCGACAAATATCAACGAGCCCAATATCGCCGGGCCACATTGGAGAAATTATTGATCTGATAACTGCTGGAGAGATTTCTGGCAAAATAGGTAAAGAACTTTTTGAAATAATTTATACTGAGGGTGGCGAGACCTCTAAAATAGTTAATGAGAGAGGCATGAGGCAAGTTTCAGAAACAGGCCCAATAGAAGATGCTTTAAATAAAATAATGCAAGAAAATCCTGATCAAGTCTTTAAAGCCAAACAAAATCCCAAGTTATCTGGATGGTTTGTTGGCCAAGTGATGAAGGAAACAAATGGCAAAGCAAACCCGAAACTAGTAAATGATCTGGTTCAACGTAAACTTATTTAAGATCCATTTTTAGATTCTTAGAAAAATTATTTCTATTATATCTAAATTAATATTTTTATAGCTAAAGCATGTATGACACTGATAATTTCCGGACCAAGAGCCGAGTGTATAGCGCGATGTTGTTGTATTCTTGTTTTTTTATCAAAAAAATCCGAAGAGATCTCTATATTAAAGTGACTCTGTGTACCTTCAGTAAATCCCGAATGCCCACGGTGCGACTCACTGTCATCAATTACTTTTAGGTAGAAAGGATTAAACTGGTTACGAAGTTTTTTCTCTATTAATTCATCTATTTTCATTTTTAAGCCTCTTTCCTCTTCAACTTTTGTAATAAAACACTAAACTCTTCTTTCCGACTCGGAAAGGTAGGTTAATGGTTGATCAAAAAAAATTCGATCCCTTCAAGTTTGATATGTCTGTGTCCTCAGATAAAAAGCGACGGGCAAAAACCCGTAGAGGAATGTCTGGAGCGGTTGAAACATCCCAAAGGGAGTGCACAGTTGATGGTTGCCAGGAGGCAGGCCAGTTTCGTGCCCCAAAATCTCCGGACGTACTCGACGACTTTTTTTGGTTCTGCAAGCAACATGTACGTGAATATAACGTGAAGTGGAATTTTTTTGAGACAGATACCCAAGAAGATTTAGAGCGTCAGATGGCATCAAGTGAACATTTAGAAAAAAACTCTTCTATTTTTAAGAAGAATATAGAGGAAAAAGCCTGGTCTAGACTGGGTGTTGATGATCCCCTAGCAGTTTTAGGTGGGAATGCCACCAGAAACCCTGGGCGAATTCCCGGCGGCATGGGACGTAAATTACCTCCAACCGAACGACAAGCGCTAGAGATTCTTGATGGCAATGCTAATATGGGCAAAGTGCAATTAAGAAATCTATACAAAAGTTTAGTAAAAGATCTCCATCCAGATATGAACAAGGGAAATAGGTCCGACGAAGAACAACTTCAAAAAGTTGTTTGGGCATGGGATCAACTTAAGGATAGCCGGAATTTTAGTGAGTGAATAAACTTGCTCTTGCAATCAATCTATTGCATCTGAATACAGATAAGAGACTATATGAGATAAAGGATAAAAAAATGGCTGATGGAAGTATTGATTTAAACGTTAAACCAACGATCGAGATTGACGTTGGTCAGACCTTTGGAATTGAAAGCAATATGAAAGTTATGGCTTTTTCTGATAAAACAGATCGCGTACCAGACATAGACTCAACCTATCAATTCGATCGAGACACAACTGTTGCGATTCTAGCAGGGTTTACTCACAATCGCCGCGTAATGATTCAGGGCTATCATGGGACTGGGAAATCGACTCATATCGAACAGATAGCAGCTAGGTTAAATTGGTCGTGCGTTAGAGTAAACCTAGACAGCCATATTTCAAGAATTGATTTAATCGGCAAAGATGCAATAAAACTAAAAGACGGTGTTCAGATTACTGAATTTCAGGAAGGCATACTTCCCTGGGCTTTAAGAAACCCAACTGCCATAGTTTTTGATGA
>JAQBUS010000085.1 GCA_027623875.1 Pseudomonadota bacterium | reverse complement strand
ATACCATCGTTTATGGACATCCTTGACCTTTCAGGAATAACTCCATTTTGATATTTTGCTGTAAGATATCCAGTTGCCAATGGTGAAAAACCCATAAGCGTAACATCTTCATTAACAGAGAGTTCAGCTAAATCCGTATCGTATAATCGGCATAAAAGGGAGTACTCATTTTGTATGGTTTGAACTCGCGGTAACTGCATTCTTTCGGCAGTTTGAAGCCACATTAGTGATCCCCATGCGGATTCATTTGACAAACCGAATTGCCTAATTTTTCCTGCAGAAATTAATTCTTGGACTGCTCCAAGAGTGTCTTCCATGTGACTTATTGTTTCATCTCTGCTCTGGCTGGAAGGATCGTAATTCCAATTTTTTCGAAACATATAACTACCACGGTTTGGCCAATGTAATTGAAAAAGATCTATATAATCTGTCTTTAAACGCCTTAGAGACTCCTCCACGGCAAGACGCAAACTTTTAGAAGAGATAGGTTCACTCTTGATTTCTCCCTGGCTTCCATCACCCATCATCTTTGTCGCAAGTACACAATTTTGCCTTTGCTTTTTTTTATTAAGCCAACTTCCAATTATTTCTTCCGTCCTACCAATCGTCTCTTTGCTAATAGGATTTACCGGATACATAGTAGCAGTATCAATAAAATTGACTCCATTTGAAATCGCGATATCAAGCTGGGAATGAGAATCTTTCTCATCAGTCTGCGATCCGAAAGTCATAGTACCAAGGCAAATAGTTGAAACCTCTATGTCAGTTTTTCCTAGAAAAATCTTTTCCATTTATACTTTCTATTTTTAAGTTATCCAGAAATTAATTTATATAGATTACATCATCAGAAACAACTATTAAATATTGAGAACAAAAAGAGAACATGATATCTTCTCTAAATGGCATATCATTTCATAGATAAAAATTACGACCTAAGTAGGGACGTACTCAAAATAAATAAAGATATAGAATTTACTCTAGAGCGCACACATGAGATCTGCGGGAATTCTCGACGAAATTTTGCATTATGGTTAGCTACAAAAATTCTTGGTACAATCATATGGATAAGGCCTAGCTGGATCAGTGATCAACTGCTTCCAGGTGGTGTAATAAACTGGGTCAACCCCGGTAGGGTAGTAACCATAAGTGTGCGACGCACTGATGAAATGCTCTGGGTTGCTGAGGAAACATTAAGGTTTGGTAGCGTTAGTTTGATAGTGATCGAAAGCACCATTTACTTAGAGTTAAAATCAATAAGGCGATTAAATTTATCAGCAGAAATCGGTAGAAAAGAAAAAAACAATCAGGCTCTCTGCCTTCTTCTAACACAAGGTAAAGGTGGCACTCCTGGCGTCGAAAGCCGTTGGTCTATGTCAGCAAAGCATAACTTTAATGAGACAAAATGGGAATTAGAGTGTCTTAAATCACGCCATCAACCACTATCTTTATGGGAGTTAAAAAATACAAATAATAAATTCACTCTAGATAAGAAATAACCAATAAACTAGGTTGCAAGAATTAAGTTTTCAGATAAAGAGACTATGTAGAAACCACATCAAGAATAGACCTGTTCATGCGTCTTATTATTTCTTTCATCGCATTATTTCTCTCCGTAATATTATTGCAATTGAGTAGCTCAGGTCTTGGGCCACTAGACGCATTATCTGGCTTAAAACTAGAGTTCTCAAATTCACAAATTGGCTTATTAGGTTCGGCACATTTTTTCGGTTTTTTTATAGGCTGCTGGTGGGCTCCAAGGCTTATGGGTTCAGTCGGACATAGTAGGGCATTTGCAGGCTTTGCCACCCTCGGAGCAATGGGGCTAATAACCCATATGTTGATAATAAACCCATACGTTTGGGCTCTCATGAGGATTGCTTCGGGACTCTGTGTTGCTGGATGCTATACAGTTATTGAATCATGGTTAAACGATAGAGTAACAAACAAGACACGTGGCCGAGCTATGGGCACATACCGCATAGCAGACCTAGGAAGTTCTATGTTTGCTCAACTTCTTATTGGTGTATTAGAGCCAGCACATTACATCTCCTATAATCTACTTGCGCTATTTTGTTGTGCCGCAATCTTACCAATAACTCTTTCCAAAACCGCTCAACCAAAAGTGCCAACGGCACCCAGATTACGCCCTAAACTAGCATTCAATCTCTCCCCTCTTGCAGTAGTAGGGGTTGTAATAGCAGGCCTAACAACCGCAGCATTTCGTATGGTAGGACCTGTTTATGGACAAGGTGTTGGGTTGCAACCAGATCAAATTGGATATTTTCTTGCACTATTTGTGTTTGGTGGAATGATAGCTCAATTGCCTATTGGCTGGTTGGCAGACAAATATGATCGCCGGTGGATCCTTATTATAACGTCAATCGGAGCTATAACTGCTTGTGCCATTACAATTTTTACTTCAAATTTAGGAACAAATTTAATTCTATTATCTTCTTTCCTTTTTGGGTTTTTCACCTTCCCTATTTTTTCAGTTGCCTCAGCACACGCAAATGATTTTGGAAAACCGGAAGAACGTATTGAACTTTCTGCCGCGTTAATATTTTTTTACGCAGTCGGTGCAACCGCGTCTCCTCTGATTGCATCAACTTTAATTGAAAAATTTGGTCCCTCCTCTCTTTTCATATTTATTTCCACTGCACATCTAATTTTAATTATTTTTGGTTCAGCTAGATTAAATTCTCGCCCTACCTTAGGAAACAGGACGCCTTATATGTATGCCCCCAGGACTTCATTCTCAATTGGCCGCCTAATGAAAAAAGGAAAAAAATAAATTTAAATTATAATTCAATTATCTATAATTATAATGCATGCTGGTTTTTTCAGATAGCTTAAGTTACATCTTTTTTAACTCATCTAAAGGTTTTCACAAATGGCCCGCTATCTTATCACCTCCGCAATCCCTTATATAAACGGAATTAAGCACTTAGGAAATTTAATCGGCAGCCAACTGCCAGCCGATCTATACGCTCGTTACTTAAGACAGAGGGACCATGAGGTTATGTTCATCTGCGCTACGGATGAACACGGCACACCAGCAGAATTAGCTGCAGCGAATGCCAATAAACCAGTAGACAAGTTTTGTGCTGAAATGCATAAAATTCAGAAAGATATTTCTGTAGGGTTTTATTTATCTTTCGATTATTTTGGGCGTTCCTCTAGTCCACAGAATCACAAGCTGACCCAACATTTTGCTGGGATGCTAGATAAAGCTGGACTAATTGACGAAGTTACAGAAAAACAAATATATTCAAAAATAGACCAACGTTACTTGCCAGACAGATACATAGAGGGGACCTGTCCTAACTGTAAATATGAGAATGCCCGAGGCGACCAATGCGAGCAATGCACGAAACAACTAAACCCTACGGACCTCTTAAACCCGAGATCAGCAATATCAGGGTCAACAGATTTAGAGATCCGGGAGACGAAACACTTATATTTAAAACAGAAATCTCTAAAAAATAAGCTTGACGACTGGATAAGTGGTAAGGAAAACTGGCCAATTTTAACTACATCGATAGCCAAAAAGTGGCTTCACGATGGAGATGGGCTACAAGATCGAGGAATTACTCGGGATCTGAAGTGGGGAGTTCCGGTAAGAAAAGGTAAAGATATTTGGCCAGGAATGGAAAACAAAGTTTTTTATGTCTGGTTTGATGCCCCTATCGAATATATTGCAGCAACTAATGAATGGTCAGATAGTAAAAATCTACCAGATCATCATTGGCAAAGGTGGTGGCGAACTGACATGGGGGCTGAGGACGTCCAATATGTTCAGTTTATGGGAAAGGATAACGTGCCATTCCATACCCTTAGTTTTCCAGCCACAATAATTGGTTCGGGAGAACCCTGGAAATTAGTAGACTACATAAAATCTTTTAACTACCTAACTTATGATGGTGGACAATTTTCTACTTCGCAAAATAGAGGGGTTTTTATGGATCAAGCCCTGGAAATACTTCCTGCGGACTACTGGCGTTGGTGGCTCCTTAGTCATGCACCCGAAAACTCTGATAGTGAATTTACATGGATCAACTTTCAGGCAGGAGTGAATAAAGACCTGGCTGATGTCTTAGGTAACTTAGTCAGTCGGGTTACTAAATTCTGCAAATCAAAATTTGGAGAGGTCGTACCTGAAGGTGGGAGTTATGGTGCTGATGAAGAAAAGCTCATTTCTGATTTGCAAACACGACTATCAAACTACGAAATGTTAATGGAGAAAATTGAGATAAGAAAATCTGCAGCAGAACTTAGGGCATTATGGGTCCTTGGAAATGAGTACCTTCAAATAGTAGCCCCTTGGGTGGTTTTCAAAGAGAGCCCTGACAAAGCAGCAGTACAAATTCGATTGTCTCTAAATTTAATAAGAATTTATGCTATTATATCTGCACCGTTTATTCCTGATGCATCAAACAAGATATTAGAGAGTTTGCATACTGACGATCGCTCATGGCCAACAAATTTAAGGGTATCTCTCAGTACTCTTAATGCCGGCCATATTTTTACTGTCCCAGAAGTCCTATTTGCAAAAATTAGTGACGAGAGTAGAAAAGAGTGGGAAAAGAAATTTGGCGGCGTTATAGACTAATTGCAAAATAAATTAATCTCTATAAATAACCCCTTGAACCACCCACAAAAACGATGGCATATAGGGGTATAAAAAATGCGAGCGTGGTGAAATTGGTATACACAAAGGACTTAAAATCCTTCGCCCTAACAGGCTTGCGGGTTCAAGTCCCGCCGCTCGCACCAAAAAAATTTCAATTCACAACAAATAGTATAAGATACGTATTTAAAACCTAAGATTAAAATATTGGTGGCATGCTAGGTTATTTAAGTATTAGATGTTAAGCTGCCTCTGCTTGAGAACGACGTTCACTTTCTTCACGTGATAACGCAACAGATGTTCTAACTCCGTTCTCTACAAATGCCATTAACCCCGATACAACACGTTCATTAGGATCTATACCAGAACATGTAAGAACTTCTCTACCATCTCTTGACCTTGCCCAACGAGCAATCTGTTCAGGTCCATTTCCATATTTTTTATCATCGGAAATAGCATCATCCAAAGCGGCTAGAACAACAGCTGCAAAAAGTTTCCTGGCCCGTTGCCCTTGCTCATAATTGAAAGCATTCGTATCGACAAAGTCCGCTGACATATCCTATACCTCTAGTTTTAAATTAGTTTTTCGGTTTGAGACTGTCTTGTGCCACAAAAATACTCTTTTGTCATTGCAATTATTACATACCTAGTATGCGTATAGCGCATACCTTACTAAAGGCGTTTAACAATGTTACCATTGCTTAATCAGTCTAAGATTTATATATCCTATCGAAATATATTGAGGAAGATAATATGCCGAAAATAAATGGTAATGAAATAAGAATTGGAAACACACTAGATCATAACGGAGGACTTTGGACCGCAGTAAAAGTTGACCATGTTAAACCAGGAAAAGGAGGGGCCTTTGCGCAAGTGGAATTAAAAAATCTACGAACTGGCTCGAAGCTTAATGAACGGTTTCGTTCTGCAGATAAAGTAGAAAGAGTTCGCCTGGAACAAAAAGATCAACAATTTCTGTTTGAAACAAATCATATGCTAACTTTTATGGATACAGAAACTTATGAGCAGTTCGATCTTTCCGCAGACCTACTAGGAGAGCGACGTCCATTTCTTCAAGACGGAATGATTGCTGTAATTGAGTACCATGAAGATGAGGCCTTAAACGTAACGCTTCCCCAAAAAGTTACGTGCACTATCGTGGAGACCGAGCCAGTAGTAAAAGGGCAAACAGCTGCTAGTAGTTTTAAACCTGCACTTCTTGATAACGGCGTGAAAGTAATGGTACCGCCTTTTGTTGGTCAAGATGAGAAAATTATTATAAATACAGAGACAATGGAGTATTCCGAGAGGGCAACATAATCAATAAAATAGGATAGAGTTGTACTCTGTTAAACTGCAGAAAAGCGCTTTCCTTATTTAACATAAACTTTATGAAATAAGTATCAAACAGTTATAAAAATTCAATTCAAACATCGGCACCTCATGATTAGAACAACCTAAATGACAAAAGT
>JAQBUS010000084.1 GCA_027623875.1 Pseudomonadota bacterium | reverse complement strand
CAGGTACAGAGAAAGCCCCTATAAAAATTAGAATAACCACTGGAATCAAAGTCCATGCTACTTCCAGCGGTGAGTTATGGGTAAAAGAAGCAGGTTCAGGATTTCTTTTAGCACTAAATCTAAAAGCTGCATACAATAGTAATCCAACCACAAACAACGTAATCACGGTTATAATATAAAACACAAAATTATCTAACCACTGAAGATCTCGAGCAAGCTCGGTAACCGGAGGTTGAAAATCAATGCCTTTAGCCCAAGGCTTTCCTACAATCTCGAGGTTCTCTAATGAAGACTGTGACCAAACGGAGGTTCCAGAAATTAAAGTAGCTAAAAATGAAAAAAACTTCAAAAATCGCATTTCACACTTCCTATCCTTAAAAGAGTAATCGATTAACCAAAATACCCCGTTGTAATTTAACTTGGAGAAACCATATTACAGAAAAAGGGGCAAGCGCATCAATTCACCTCGCGCTACCATGCCGCAGGTGTGTTAGCTACCGATAGAGGTACCTTGCTTGAAAATTTAGGATCTCAAAATGACAAAACCAAATAACAAAACTTTTCTTCCGTTTGATAGCCACCTTGATCAAACAAAAATTCTCTCAATTCTCAAAACGGCAACAGATGGAGCAGATGATGGGGAGCTTTTTGTTGAACGCAAAAAAGGGGAAAGTTTTTTGTTACAAGATGGTCGGTTAAAAAGTGCTAATTACAATGCGTCAGAGGGCTTTGGATTAAGAGTTGTTAGGGGCGAAACGACAGGTTATTCGCATTCAAGTGATATATCAGAAAAATCTATTATTAAAGCCGCGAAAACAGCCCACCTAGCAGTCGGAGCTGGCGGTGGATTGATCTCGATCTCTCCATCTCAAACCAACCAAAAATTATATATGCATGAAGATCCGATCGATGATTTCAATTTTGTTCAAAAAGTAGAAATCCTACAAACGATAGATACTTTTACACGGGAATTAAATAAAAGTGTCGTTCAAGCATCGGTAAGCATGGCCGCTGGTATCCAGGAAATATCCATACTCAGACCTGACGGGTTAATTTTTAAGGATTTTCGACCGATGACCCGTTTAAGTATTTCTGTTATTGTCGAGAAAAATGGAAGAAGAGAAACAGGTTCAGCAGGGTATGGCGGCCGTGAAGGCTTAAAAAAGCTTTTGGAAAATGACAGGTGGAAACCGTTGGCAGTTGAAGCGGTTAGAATTGCAAATCTGAACCTAACCGCAACACCCGCTCCAGCTGGAGTTCACGACGTTGTTCTTGGCCCCGGTTGGCCCGGTATATTACTTCATGAAGCGATTGGTCATGGGCTAGAAGGTGATTTTAATAGAAAAAAAACAAGTGCATTTTGTGAACTTATGGGGACTCAGATAGCTTCCAAAGGCGTTACTATATTGGACGACGGGACCATACCAAACAGAAGAGGGTCGATATCCATTGATGACGAAGGTACTCCAAGTAAAAAAAATGTTCTGATCGAGAATGGTATTCTTGTTGGCTATATGCAGGATCGACAAAATGCCCGGTTAATGGGCGTAAAACCTACTGGAAATGGGCGAAGGGAAAGTTACGCTCATACTCCACTGCCAAGAATGACAAATACCTACATGTTGTCAGGTCAAGATAATCCAAAAGACATCTTGGCTGATTTAAAAGATGGCGTATACGCCGTGGGGTTCGGTGGGGGTCAAGTTGATATCACCAATGGAAAGTTTGTATTCTCTTGCACCGAAGCTTATCGCGTAAAAGGGGGAAAAATAACCAACCCTGTTCATGGTGCAACTATTATTGGCGACGGGGCCAGCGCATTAAGAAAAATCCGTGCCATAGGCAATGACATGAGTTTAGACCCAGGAATTGGAAATTGTGGGAAAGCAGGTCAATGGGTACCTGTCGGGGTTGGGCAACCCACCCTATTGATCGGTGGTTTAACTGTGGGAGGTTCCAAGTTATAAAAAAGGCCCGCAAAAGCGAGCCTTTAAAAATTTTTTATAGAAGAACAGAATTACATCATTCCGCCCATTCCGCCCATTCCGCCCATGTCTGGCATTCCGCCGCCGCCGCCGCCGTCTTTTGAAGGGGCATCAGCAATCATAGCTTCAGTGGTAATCAACAAGCCAGCAATAGATGCGGCATCCTCGAGAGCTGTACGAACAACTTTCACAGGATCGATAACACCAAAAGCGAACAAGTCACCGTACTCTTCTGTTTGAGCATTAAAACCAAAGGTTGGGTCAGTGCTTTCAAGAATTTTACCAGCCACAACAGCGCCATCGATACCAGCATTTTCAGCTATTTGTCGTAACGGAGCTTCGATCGCCTTGCGAACAATCTTGATACCAGTAGCTTGATCTGCATTTTCACTCTTCAAGTTTTCAAGACTTTTAGACGCCTGGAGTAGTGCAACACCGCCCCCAACAACTATACCTTCTTGAACGGCTGCTCTTGTAGCATTAAGAGCATCATCAACTCGATCTTTTCGCTCTTTAACTTCAACTTCAGTCATACCACCAACTTTAATAATAGCAACTCCACCAGCCAGCTTTGCAACTCGCTCCTGAAGTTTCTCTTTATCATAGTCAGAAGTTGTTTACTCAATTTGTTGACGAATTTGAGAAACTCTGGCTTCTATTTCAGCTTTTGATCCTGCACCGTCAACAATAGTTGTTTCATCTTTGGTAATCGAAACACGTTTTGTTGTCCCCAACATATCAATAGTTACTGACTCAAGTTTCATTCCTAAATCTTCGGAAATTACCTGACCACCAGTCAAAATTGCTATATCTTGAAGCATTGCCTTACGACGATCTCCAAAACCAGGAGCTTTAACAGCTGCAATCTTTAATCCACCCCGAAGCTTATTAACCACTAGAGTAGCTAAAGCTTCACCCTCAACATCTTCTGAAATAATCAAAAGTGGTTTAGTGGACTGAATGATCGACTCCAAAAGCGGAACCATAGGTTGAAGAGAAGATAATTTTTTCTCGTGAAGCAGAATGTAGACGTCTTCCAGTTCCACAGTCATTTTATCTGGGTTAGTTACAAAATAAGGACTCAAGTAACCCCTATCAAATTGCATACCCTCAACTACGTTTGTTTCTGTTTCCAAACCTTTGTTTTCTTCAACAGTTATGACACCCTCGTTGCCAACCTTCTGCATAGCTTCAGAAATCTGTCTTCCAATTTCTTTTTCACCATTTGCAGAGATTGTTCCAACCTGAGCAACTTCACTACTGTCTTTAACTGGTCTAGACGCTTTCTTCAGTGCCTCAACAACTTTTGCTGTCGCCAGATCAATGCCGCGCTTGAGATCCATCGGGTTCATACCCGCAGCTACGGATTTTAATCCTTCCTTAACGATCGCTTGAGCTAGAACTGTTGCAGTTGTTGTTCCATCTCCAGCTTCGTCATTCGTACGCTGGGCGACCTCTTTAATCATTTGGGCGCCCATGTTTTCGAACTTATCTGAAAGTTCTATTTCTTTCGCAACTGTAACACCATCTTTTGTGATACGCGGTGCCCCAAAAGACTTATCCAAAACTACGTTTCGGCCTTTTGGTCCAAGCGTTACTTTTACAGCATCCGCTAGAATATTAACGCCTCGCAACATACCGTCACGTGCGTGTGTACTAAATCTGACTTCTTTAGCAGCCATGTTTTCTTGCTCCTAATTAAATTATAATTAAATTTAAAAGTTTATACGATTAAGACAGAATGCCTAAAATATCGCTTTCTTTCATGATTAATAAGTCTTCGCCATCAACCGAAACTTCGGTTCCTGACCATTTACCGAATAGGACTTTATCGCCTACTTTTACAGCCATCTCGATAAGTTCGCCGCTGTCTTTGCGGGCACCTTCTCCAGCAGAAACAATTTCTCCCTCTGCAGGTTTTTCTTTGGCGTTGTCTGGGATTATAAGTCCACCGGCCGTTTTTTCTTCGCCTTCTACGCGCCTTACTAGCACGCGGTCATGAAGCGGGTTTAATGCCATGTTAGTAGCTCCTTAGCTCACAGTTTAAATATTTCCGTCCTAATTTTGGACAATTAGCACTCTCACCATGAGAGTGGTAACATTGTGCAGATAGGTATCAGCACTAATAGAGTCAAGTATCCTCAATAAAAAAAATAAAAAAATTATATAATTAAAATTTAGTCAAAGCTTGCAAGAGCATCCTTTTAATTTCACCCCACCTACACACTGGGATATCCTGTTAACTATTACCTACCATAAACTGACCCTAATCTTTACTTTACAGCAGTATCTATAAGGGATATACGCGCCTTGTTTTCAGGCCTAATCGATAGGTTTGTTACTGTACACACAATTATTTTACTTAGAATAAAGGATACCTTCATGCTCCCCACCGCAATGCTTTCAAGTGCCATTATGCCAATAGGTCTAGGGGCCTTAGGAATGATCGCTGCCTTCCTAACTTATATGAAAATCCTTCAAAGTCCTGGTGGCGAAGGTAAAGTTAAGGAAATCGCTGATGAAATCCACTTAGGCGCTATGGTTTTCATGAATCGAGAATATAAAATTCTTGCTATGTTTTGTGCAGTATGTATCGTGGCTCTCTATTTTAGCTTAGGGGTAGGAACAGCTGTTGCATTCGCTTTGGGCGCAGCGTGCTCTGGAGTAGCAGGCTATCTTGGAATGTACGCGGCAACACACGCAAACGTTCGAACAGCCGTGGCTGCAAATACTAAAGGTGCAGCGGCAGCTCTAAACATTGCGTTTGCGGGTGGCTCGATAATGGGTCTTACTGTTGCCTCTGTAGGTTTAATCGGTGTTGGTGTTCTTTATTATTACATGGCTGGAAATGTAGAAACCATTCACTCTATCGAAGGCTTTGCTATGGGCGCTTCATCCGTAGCTTTATTTAGTCGAGTTGGCGGAGGTATTTTTACTAAAAGTGCTGATGTTGGCGCAGATCTAGTTGGTAAAGTCGAGGCAGGTATCCCAGAAGACGATCCGCGCAATCCAGCAGTAATAGCTGATAACGTCGGTGACAATGTTGGTGACGTTGCCGGTATGGGTTCAGACATTTTTGAAAGTTATTGCGGCTCAATGATTGCATCAATTGCTCTTGCCGCAACAATGTCGGTAGCAACAGTAAATAGCCTAGGTGGTGACAGAGAAGCTTTACAGTTTATGCCATTACTTTTAGCGTCCACAGGATTGGTCTGTTCGCTGATAGGTATTTTATCTGTAAGACTTTTTTCCGGCCAAAGTCCAGCTGTAGCCCTTCGCTTTGGAACAATTGGTTCAGCTGTCTTATTTATCGCAGTTGCATACTTTGTAGTTGCTGCAACAAGTGCGTCTATTGGTGTCTGGATGGCGGTTCTAATCGGTGCCGTAGGAGGTATTAGTGTAGGATTAATAACCGAGTACTACACCGGCGGAAATCCAGTTCGTAAGATAGCTAAAGGTGGAGAGACTGGTCCAGCGACCGTTATGATTGCAGGCCTTGCAGTTGGAATGGAATCAGTAGCTTTACCTGTGTTAACAATTGCAGCTGTTATCTTTTTTGCTAACGTGGCAGCTGGTCTTTACGGTGTAGGTATGGCCGCAGTTGGAATGCTTAGCACAGTTGGTATAACTATGGCCATAGATGCGTATGGGCCAGTTGCAGATAATGCCGGTGGTATTGCTGAAATGGCCGGCATGGGTGAAGAAACTCGAGAAATTACAGATAGATTAGATGAAGTTGGAAATACTACCGCGGCTATAGGAAAAGGATTTGCGATCTCAGCTGCTGCCTTAGCAGCTCTAGCACTGATAAGTGCGTATATTGAGAAAATTTCAGCTCAAGATGAAAACTTCGTTCTAGCGATCAACGACCCACTAGTTCTTTGTGGTATGTTTATTGGTGGCATCTTTCCTTTCCTAGTGAGTGCTTTGACCATGAGAGCAGTTGGCGACGCGGCCTTTGACATGATCGAGGAAGTTCGCAGGCAATTCAGAGAAATTCCTGGCTTACTCGAAGGAACTGGGAAACCAGATACAGCACGATGTGTGGATATAGCAACTCAGGCGGCATTACGTAAAATGGTATTACCAGGAGCGCTTGCAATTCTTGCCCCAGTAGTAATCGGGTTCGGACTCGG
>JAQBUS010000083.1 GCA_027623875.1 Pseudomonadota bacterium | reverse complement strand
TTGTATGTTATGTGGCCAAACCCAACGTTTAAATCATTTAAAAGAAGAATGCCCACGCTGTCAAAATACAAAATGGGCTAAATCCTGTTTGTATTGCGAGGAATATCAAAATTAATAAGCTTTTGTTTTGACTTAGATTAATTCAATATTATTTAAAATAAATAATTTAAACAAACAAAAAATACACATTTCTTTACCTTACTCAAAGAGGAAATGCTTAAAGTTTATATGGGTATCTTTGATCCAAAAAAGAGTTTTCTGGCAAGTAACTCATATTCGATTGTAGATAACCTAATTAAATTGTATAAGCACAGAATATCTATCGACAAATAAGCCATTAACTTAAGTGAAAACAAATACTTATTTTCACAAAACGTTATAAAGCAAATGTATAAGAGAATGTGATATGAAAGAACCAAATACACCAAAAATCGACCAGCTTTCTGAGGAAGCATACGTGGATCCTATAGGTAAAACCCTTACCTCTTCTTTAGGTGTTCCCGTCGCTGATAATCAAAATAGTCTAAAAATTAATGAGAAAGGCCCTACTCTTCTCGAGGACTTTCTTCTAAGGGATAAACTTATTCATTTTGATCGTGAGCGTATTCCAGAACGTGTTGTACATGCTCGAGGGGTCGGTGCTCATGGTTACTTTCAAGCTTATGCAGGTAATGAAAAATGGACTAAAGCTAAGTTCCTAACGGACACAAATAATCGAACTCCTATCTTTGTCCGTATTTCTACAGTTCAAGGTGGGCGAGGTTCGGCTGATGTCGTTCGAGATGCACGAGGTTTTTCTATAAAATTTTATACTGAAGAAGGAAATTATGATTTGGTGGGGAATAATATCCCTGTCTTCTTCATTCAGGATGCTATTAAATTTCCGGACCTTGTTCATGCAGTAAAACCAGAAGATGCCAATGAAGTTCCAACTGGTCAATCTGCCCATGATACTTTTTGGGATTTTATTTCTTTAAACACCGAAGCATCACATATGACTACTTGGATAATGTCTGATAGAGCAATTCCAAGAAATCTACGCTCTATACAAGGTTTTGGTGTTCATACATTTAGATTGATTAATAAGAATAATGAAGCATTCTTAGTGAAATTCCATTGGACTCCAAAGCAAGGGGTAGCTCAAGTCGTCTGGGATGAAGCCTTAAAAATTAATGGCAAAGATCCCGATTTTCACAGACGTGATCTGTGGGATGCTATTGAGCGTGGCAATTACCCGGAATGGGAATTAGGCGCACAAATTTTCTCTGAAAAAGATGCAAAACAATGGGACTTTGATGTCTTAGATGCTACAAAATTAATCCCAGAAGAACTTGTACCAGTCACTCCACTAGGTAAATTTGTTTTAAACAAAAATACAGATGATTTTTTCGCAGAAACAGAACAAGTTGCTTTTAGTCCTGCAAATATTGTCTCAGGTATAGATTTTAGTAACGATCCCCTTTTACAAGGACGGCTGTTTAGCTATACGGATACTCACTTACACAGACTAGGTACGGTAAATTTTAATCAAATTCCAATTAACAAACCCGTTTGTCCTTTTCATACGAATAGACGAGGTGGTTATGCTAATCACGAAGTTTATAAAGGAAAGGCAAATTATGAACCTAATTCTGTTGATGAAAATTGGCCAAGAGAATCACCTAATGACGGTGGTGCCTTCAAGACACATCCTGAAGAAGTACAAGGCAGCAAACTAAGAGTTCGACCAGAAAGTTTCGCTGATCATTTCTCGCAAGCCACAATGCACTATCATAGTTTGGAAAAATATGAACAACAGCATATTAAGGATGCATATTCTTTTGAATTATCTAAGGTTAAATCGGAAGATATCCGCAGACGTGTAGTTTACGCTGTCTTAGCTAATATTGACTTGGACTTAGCTGAATATGTTGCGAAAGAGTTAGGTATTAAAACTCCCCCTAAACAGCAAGATAGTCTGCACCAACCCGTAATTGCATCTTCGAAAAGATTAAGTACCTCATCTTTTCCTGCATCTGATATTAAACAGCGAAAAATTGCCTTGCTCGTTCATGACGGTGTAAATGCATCATCAATAGATGATATTAAAATATGGGCTGAAGCAGAAAAAGCTATTGTGGAAACTTTAGCACCGAAAGCAGCCCCTGTTAAATCTAGTGATGGCAATGAAATACCAGTAGATGGAAGACAAAATGGCGAGCCTTCAGTGACTTATGATGCCGTAATCGTGGTTGATGGGAATAATTTAGAAGTATTTAAGGCTGATGGAGTTTCTAAACATTATGTATTAGAGACATATAAGCATCTCAAACCTATTGTTTTCCTCGGTGATAAATGCGCTTTAATAGATGAGTTTCAGCTCACTAAGGATGCAGCTCTATTCTCTACTCAAAATTTTAAAGAGATCCAAGATCAATTCAAACAAGCTATTCAAAATCACCGTTTGTGGGATAGAGAAAAAGTTGTCGCAGCTATTCCAGCATGAATTTATTTGAGATTAAAAGTAGTGTAAGCATTTGATTTCAAAAAGCCCTCGACGAGGGCTTTTTGATCTACTTCTGCTCTTTAAGCGGGTTCTCGGGCTCTTCATTAGGTTTTTTTTGGGGATCCGGATTCTGATAGGTTTTCTGATCACCCTTGTCATCGTTTGATTCTTTTTGAGGATTGGACTCTTGCGTTTGTTTATTAGTCATAGCGATTCCATCACCAGTATAGCTTATATAAATAAATATGACTTGTAGAGCTGAGTATCAATTATAGATATGTAAAACTCACTGTTTTTAGGTTTAATACTGCAAATTCTTATGTGAGCACTGCGTTGACGATACTAAATTGTTTTGAAATCATTTTATTCTTAGTTGGGTTACTATTTGAGCGATGATCATGAAGAATAAACAGGGATAAGTCTATGTGCGCAAACTTCGAAGCGATAAGAAAGAATCGTGCATTCCTGATAGATCTCCCTGAACCTGATCAATTGCAATTTCCTGAAGACATATTTCCTAACTATCCCTCTCCTTTGATCTTTTCCAATGACGGCAAGATCGAATGGCGATCGGTTAATTTTGGAATGATTCCTAAGTGGGCCAAGGAAAAGAATTTCGGCAAGTACACATACAATGCCCGGACTGAAACGGTCGCTGAAAAACCCAGTTTTAGGGAGGCTTGGCATAAGTCTCAATTTGGTTTAATCCCTGTCGAAACCATCTTTGAGCCTAAATACATTGACGGGAAATCTCACTGGTATGGGATTGCACGTGAGGATGGCATGCCCTTTACTGTGGCGGCCATATACGAGAATGCTGTCATCGATGGGGAGCAAATCCGATCAATGAGCATGCTCACCATCAATGCCGATAAACACCCCTTTATGAAGCAATTCCATAAACCTAAAGATGAGAAGCGCTCGATCATCGTAATCCCTGACGAATACCGCGAAGAATGGCTGAATTGCAGCTTTAAAGAGGCGCATGAGTTCTTCTTTGAAATGCAGGATGAGTACATCACCTTCCCTAAATCCCACTTATCCGAAAATGGTGCTCAACCTAATTTAATTTGAAGGTGCCTTGATTATCCACAGCTTTTAAATTTGAAATTTAATTCAGCGCAGACTATTCTAAAAAAAGAGTTCAGTTCCAAACACGCCTCGTAGCGTAGGAGTCAAACATGTCAAAGAAACTACCGATCTATTTCTCGGATGACGTCTGGTCATTCCTTCAAACACTCATGGGTCCCGATGGTGCTCCTAGTCCTACAGTCAATGCTGTCTTTGAAAAAATACAAAAAAAGCATGAGCTAGGCTCTAAGTTTGATCTTAAAGAAATTTCAGTCAAAACCCGCCTCGAAATTCCGTCTGCACTGGAACGTTTTTCAGCTGGTCCTGCTTTTGGTACCAAAGACCATATCGATAAGTCGATCGACTTAAATGACTTTCTTATCTTCAACCCCATATCCACTTTTATGGGACGGGTTGATAGTGAGTCTATGCTTTACGCTGGTTTTGAAATCGATGACCCTTTCTTGGTCGATAAGAGCATTACAGCACAGCATAGAGATATCGTTTTAGCCCTCATCGATGAGCGTGAAATAACACTTAAGCGGTTAATGATGACCGCTAAGATGTCAAAACAAGAAATCAAAGAAATGTTTGGGGATGAAGACTATGAACTTCCCCCTATTTGGCTGAGAGCTGAAAATCCAGCTTACGAGCATATTATTCCTAAAGACAGCCAGTCTATCTCTATCCAAGGGGTTGTGACTTTCAACCTCAAGCAATTTTATAGACGCTCGACCAGCAAATAAGAAGTATAAAAAATGAAAGCTGAAAATCGTATATTCGCGTTAGTGGACGTGAATAACTGCTACGTCAGTTGTGAGCGTATTTTTAATCCGTCCCTTAATAATCGTCCGGTCATTGTTCTCTCGAGTAATGATGGTTGTGCCGTGGCGCGCTCCCAAGAAGCCAAAGACATTGGTATTAAAATGGGTGTGCCGGTATTCCAGATTCAAGACATCATCAAGAAGCATGATGTTCAGGTGTTCTCCAGCAACTTTGCCCTATATGGGGCCATGTCTCGTCGTTTTATGACTTTACTGGGGATGTATGTTGCACCAGGAGAGCAAGAGATTTATTCAGTTGATGAATGCTTCTTGGATCTCACCAGCTATGAGCACTTATTTGATTTAACCGACTATGCCCAAGACATTCGCAAGACTGCTTGGCAGTGGCTCACTTTACCCTGCTGTGTGGGCATTGGACGTTCAAAGACTGAAGCCAAAATTGCCAATCATCTAGCCAAGAAGAATAAGTTCTTTAATGGAGTGTGCAATCTGGTCGATATGGATCCCTGCTCAACTGAAGCCATGCTTGCACAGATCGATGTTGGCGAGGTTTGGGGAGTTGGTCGCCAGAACAGTAAAAAGCTCAATACAATGAATATCCGTACCGTTTTGGATTTAGTTCAAGCGCATCCAGCAGAGATTAAAAAGCAGTTCAGTATTGTTATGGAAAAGACTGTACGCGAGTTGAATGGGATCTCATGCATCGATCTAGAGAGTGATGCGCCTGCTAAAAAGCAAATCATCAGTAGCCAATCTTATGGCCAACCGATTTACGACATTGAAAATATCAAATCCTCAGTGCGTTTATATGTGCAAAGAGCTGTCTCAAGGCTTCGGGATGATATGTCCCTATGCAAAATGATTGGGGTGTTTATTCAAACTGGTCGCTTTGATAAATGTGCAAAATACACACCTTACGTGATTATGCAGCTACATGAACACAGCGATGATGTATTAGAGATTACCCGCATAGCAATGCAGGCCATTGATGAAATATTCAAACCCGGATTTAAGTATAAAAAGGCAGGCATCATCCTGATGGAGATCATACCTAAAACCAAATTCTCCCCTGACCTATTTACCGATTATTCTCTACAGATTAAGCGAGCCAAGCTCTCCGACACCTTAGATCACATCACCCACAAGTATGGCAAGAACACGCTGTCGTTGGGCTTGTGTGGGCGAAAAGAAGAACACTGGCAAATGAATCAAGAACGCAAATCCCCAAACTATTTAACCGAATGGAATGAACTCTTTAGAGTGAGATAAGACTATGCATTTATTTAAACTTTCAAATGAACAATTGGCACAGATTTTAATTCCTAAGCGGTTCGTGCCGCCTACTCCTGAAGAATTCAAAGACAAGAATATGGTCTATGTCTTTGACAGTGAGGATAAGTTTGAGCTGACTTATGATGAGCTGGTTGAGATTATTGGTAAGGCTAGACAGGCTGGACCTAGAATGATTCCAGTGTTGGGAACAGTAAACTAAAACAATCGGCAGGAATACGGGTTTTAGAGAAATTGAACAATTGAAGTAGGTCAAAAATGAGAGATGAATTAAAAGAAATTTTTATTCGTGGGTGCAACGAGAAAATTGAGAAAAAAGGAGAAAATGTCGGTCTATCCTTTTATGCTTTCTTCAAGAATAAAAATGATAATCCAGAACTATTAATGGAGGCTGCTCACTGGTGGATTATGAAACACAAATTAGATCACTTCGAGAAAGCAGTTAAAGTTAGGCAACTTGTTTTAGGTGAGTCAAAGTAACAAAAAACCATGATAGAGCGCTTAACTCTATCATGATTTGATTTATGATATTGAT
>JAQBUS010000082.1 GCA_027623875.1 Pseudomonadota bacterium | reverse complement strand
TTAGAGCGGTGGCGCTCTCCTCCCTGCGCCACCGCAATTCAACTTCCTAAAATGATATGTCATCAGCTCGATCAGCAGGCACCAAATAGTTCCCTAAGGGTCCCTTTATTTTTTTTTCTCCAGCCTTGTCAAAGACAACATCCGCATTTCCCCCCTCGAAAGTAGCAATGGTGCCATACCCAAATTTTCTGTGAAAAATTCGTACTCCGACTTCAAAACCCAACGGTTCCAAGGAGGACACTCCATCGCTAAGTTTGGAAAAAACTGGTGATAATACCTTCGATTCCACACGTCCCCGAAGCCTCTTCCACCCTGGTGATGCATAGACATCTGCTTTCGCTGCTCTATCTTGAATATCCTCGGTGTTTTCCTCATCACCATTAAAAGTCCATCTATTAGCTTCTACTGTCTGATGCCCATGGAAACCTGGAGGTGTCAATACTTCAACATGCTCCCGCGGGAGTTCATCAATAAATCGAGAGGGTAAAGCCGATTGCCATTGCCCATATATGCGCCTGTTTCCGGCAAAAGAAATTGTACAAAGTTCTTTTGCTCTTGTAATCCCAACGTAAGCTAATCTTCGTTCTTCTTCTAAGCCACCTAAACCATTCTCATCCATTGACCTTTGAGAGGGGAATAACCCTTCCTCCCACCCAGGAAGAAAAACTGCTGGGAACTCTAAACCTTTAGAGGCATGCAGTGTCATTATACTGACTTTCTCTAAATCTGATCCCCCATGATTTTCCATCACCAAAGCAATATGCTCTAAAAAGTCTTCAATATTTTCGAATTCTTCTAATGCTTTTATAAGCTCTTTTAGATTTTCCAATCTCCCTAATGAATCTGGGGATTGATCATTTTGCCACATTTCAGTGTAACCTGATTCATCCAGGATCATTTCAGCTATCTCAACATGGGATATAGAGGGGTCAGCATACTTCGTTCGCCATCGATCAAGAGACTCGATAAAGATACCCAACTGAATGCCCGCCTTCCCAGCAAGATGTCTCGATCTTAATAATTCCTTAGCCCCACCGTAAAGCGAGGTAGTATTATCACGTGCTGCAATGTGAATTTTGCTCCGAGCTTTATCTCCCAACCCTCGCTTTGGAGTGTTTATGACACGCTCAAAAGCCAAATCATCTGAAAGCGAAATAAGTAAACGAAAATACGCAATTGCATCTCTTATTTCCAATCTCTCATAAAACCTTGGGCCACCAATTACCATATATGGAAGTCCAGTTTTAAGAAATCTATCCTCAAATGCTCTCATTTGATGTGAAGCTCTCACGAGCACAACAATTTCATTTAAACCATATTTGCGTTGCCCTCGCGTTCCCAGTTGCATTGCTTCGATTTCTTCTCCAATCCATCCTGCCTCTTCCTCTCCGTCCCGATGACCAATTAGGCGAACAAATTCTCCTCCCTTCGATTCTGTCCACAAACTTTTTCCTAGACGGTTTTTATTTGCGCTAATCACTGATGTTGCCGCTGCTAAAATATGTTCTGTTGAGCGGTAATTTTGTTCCAACCGAATTAAGGTTGCATCCTCAAAATCCTTCTCAAAACGTAAAATATTTCCCACTTCTGCTCCACGCCAGCCATAAATCGATTGGTCATCATCACCAACGCAGCAAATATTACGATGCCCTGAAGCAAGCAATCTTAATAGTACTGAGCAACATTTGTATCTTGGTACTCATCGACTAAAATATATTTAAATACCTTTTGATAGTGCAGTAGAATATCTCGATTTTGCTGTAATATGGTGACTACATTTAACAACAAGTCTCCAAAATCACAGGCATTCAAAGTTTTTAGGCGAGCTTGATACATAGAATAAAAAGCAGGGCCCTTCCCATCGTAGATGTCATTTTCAGATCTAGGAAGATTCTCTGTGGTAAAAGCTCGATTTTTCCAGCTATCAATAATTCCTAAAAGGAGTCTTGCAGGCCAACGCTTTTCGTCCACCCTTTCAGCTATTATCAGCTGTTTTAAAATTCGTAACTGATCATCCGTATCCAATATAGTGAAGTTTGAATGCAAACCCGCAAGCTCAGCATGCGTTCTCAAAAATCTTGCACAAACGGAATGAAAAGTTCCAAGCCACTTCAACCCGTCAACGTTATAACCTAATAAACTCGTAACTCTATGTTTCATTTCATATGCGGCCTTATTCGTAAATGTTACTCCTAAGATTTCATTCGGTTGTGCCCTTCCTGCTTTAATCAAATGGATAAATCGGGCAGTGAGAGCTTTGGTTTTTCCGGTGCCTGCCCCAGCTAACATTAAAACTGGACCATCCAAGGCCTCCACTGCTTCTCGTTGTGCTGCATTAAGCCCCTCCAAGTACGGCGGAACAAGCCTTGCCATAGCTTTGGTTGACAACAAATCATGCCGCCCCCTCAAATCCTTAGTTTCATTAATCTTTTCCATAAAGATATAATACAACTCACCGATATAAAGTTAAAGTGTGTACTTATTTCGTTCTTATTTTTTTTCTGGACTTTCCATTAATTTAAAGAAAAAAGTAAAATATGAACTATCATTCAAAATACCCAGCTTTAGCGGATTTAAAAAACGCGGCACGCTCCCGAATTCCACATTTTGTTTGGGAATACCTAGACAGCGGAACAGGTTTAGAAAATACACGAAAGAGGAATAGACAAAAACTTGATGAAGTGCTTTTCTCCCCTTCAATTCTTCATGGAGACCTGTCTCAGGATCTAAGCGTTAAATTCCTTAAAAGTAACTTTTCACTTCCTTTTGGAGTCGCTCCAGTTGGAATGTCTGGTTTGATTTGGCCCGGAGCCGAAAAAGTTCTTTCACAAATGTGTAAAAGAGCTGGAATTCCTTATACCTTATCTACGGTTGCCACCCAGACCCCAGAGGATATATCTCCCTATGTTGGAGAAAATGGATGGTTCCAACTCTACCCACCTCGGGACCCTGAAACACTAGATGATATGTTGAAAAGGATACAGGAAGCTGGGTTTTCTACTTTAATTTTGACAGTTGATGTACCAGTTGCGTCAAGAAGAGAACGCCAAACCAGGGGCGGACTAATGCACCCACCAAAGATAACAGGAAAGCTAGCTATACAAGCGATTCGTAAGCCGGCATGGCTTAACGGAATAAGAAAATCTGGAATTCCGCGGATGAAATTTCTAGAGGCCTACTCTGATGTTAAGAAAAGCCTGTCGTCCACGGAGCATATTGGGTACATAATACGGACCTCTCCAGACATAAATTATTTAAGAAGGCTTCGCGGAAAATGGAAGGGCAACCTAGTTGTTAAAGGTGTAATGCGGGCAAAAGATACTAACCTTTTGGAGCAGGTGGGAGTTGATGCTATCTGGGTTTCTAATCATGCAGGGAGACAATTCGACGGAACTATCTCGTCAATAGAAGCCCTTCCTCTAATAAGAAAATCAACAAAGCTACCAATTATTTTTGATAGCGGTGTAGAGAGCGGCTTAGACATTCTCCGCGCCCTTTCCTTGGGAGCTGATTTTGTAATGATGGGAAGTTCTTGGCATTATGCCTTGGGTGCCCTGGGCTCTGATGGGCCGAATCACTTAATTGAGATCTTGAAGAAAGATTTGGTTGCAAATATGGGGCAAATTGGTTCAAGTAGCTTCAAAGATTTGCCTGAAAAACTTCTTGTTCTCTAGCTTTCTTCACAAGTTATACTTATAGAATCACTAAAGTTAATTTAATTTCTTATAAAGATAAATTTCCCAAAAGGACAAAAAATGCCACCGTTTCTTAAGCCATTAAAAGAAATTCGTGTTTTCGATATAAACGATCAAAGTAGTTCTTTAGGTGATCTACCAGAATGGGATCTGGACGATCTATATATTGCCCCAAATTCAAAAAAACTAACAGATGACATGGCTTGGTTAAAAAAAGAATGTTCTGAGTTTTCAGATGACTTTGAAACCAAATTGTTTACCCTTGATTCAGGTGAGATGTTAAATTGTATTTTAAGGTATGAAAAAATTGAACAAGTTGCAGGGCGTATCATGTCTTATGCAGGGCTGCAATATTATCAAAACACGACTGATTCTGAGAGAGTAAAGTTTTTATCAGACTGCCAAGATAAAATAACTGACTTAACGTCAACTTTGATTTTCTTCTCGTTAGAAATTAACTCTATCGAAGAAACAAAGTTAGACAGGCTTTTCAAAGATAACTCAGATCTTGCTCGTTTCACTCCTATATTTAAGAGACTACGAGTAATGCAACCCCATCAACTTTCAGAAGAACTCGAGCATTATATCCATGATCAGTCCACTGTTGGTTCAACGGCTTGGAACAGGCTCTTTGACGAGACGATAGCTGGACTGGAATTTCTTATAGACGGGGAAACAATAAGTATAGAGACAGTATTAAACCTATTAACCGATGACGACAGATTAAAACGAGAGGCGGCAGCTAGAGAGTTGGCACGGGTTTTCGGCGAAAATATAAAAATATTTTCTAGAATTCATAATACTTTAGCTAAAGAAAAATCTACAGAAGATAAATGGCGCAAGATGCCAACACCGCAATACGGACGGCATCTTACAAACCATGTGGAGCCCGAAGTAATCGAAGCGCTTAGAGACGCTGTCGTAGAGGCTTACCCAAGAATTAGTCACCGGTATTACGAGCTTAAGCGAAAGTGGTTGGGCTTAGAAAAGTTAGGAATTTGGGACCGAAATGCTCCACTACCTCAAGAAGAAAAGTCTCTAGTACCATGGAAAACGGCAAAGTTGACAGTGCTCAATGCTTACTCCGAATTCTCGGAAGAAATGGCGGAAATAGCTAACAAATTTTTTAAAAATAACTGGATAGATGCCGGAGTTAAGACTGGAAAGGCTCCCGGTGCTTTTGCTCACCCAACAGTCACAAATGTTCACCCTTATGTTATGTTGAATTACCTTGGGAAACCTCGCGATGTAATGACACTAGCTCACGAGCTAGGCCATGGAATTCATCAAGTCCTTGCCAGTCAGCAAGGTGAGCTTCTATCCTCAACTCCCCTTACATTGGCGGAAACTGCTTCTGTATTTGGTGAAATGCTAACATTCAAAAAAATACTAAATAGTTCGACAGATGCCGAACACCGAAAAATACTACTGGCAGGAAAAATTGAAGACCAAATAAACACTGTAATGAGACAAATAGCGTTCTATGATTTTGAATGTAAATTACACGAAGCGCGCTCCCAAGGTGAGTTAACTCCAGAAGACATTAATGAACTATGGATGTCTGTTCAGGGCGAAAGCCTGGGGCCGGCTTTTGAATTCATGGATGGATATGAGACATTCTGGGCATATATCCCACACTTTGTCCACTCTCCTTTCTATGTTTACGCTTATGCCTTTGGTGATGGTTTAGTTAATGCATTATATTCAACCTACGAAGCCGGAAATCACGACTTTGTACAAAAATACATAACTATGTTAAAAGCTGGAGGTTCAATACACCATAGCGAACTCTTAAAGCCCTTTGGCTTAGACGCCTCCGATCCCTCCTTTTGGAAAAAAGGTTTGGATCTAATATCTGAGATGATTGATCAGTTGGAAGAGTTAGAAAACGTTTAACTTAACGGAGATAATTATTATTAAACTATTTAAATCATTCCCTTTTCGTGGGCCAATACCTGCATCCGAGACTGCAATTTTTCGAAAGCTCTAACTTCAATTTGTCTAACTCTCTCGCGACTAATTTTATAATCCAAGCTAAGCTCTTCTAAAGTAGAGGATTTCTCTGCAAGCCTTCTTCGGGTTAAGATATCTATCTCACGTTCATTCAGATCACTCATTGCTTGCGACAATAATTCTTTTCTACTTTCAAATTCGTTCTTTTCAGCATAATCTGAGGCTTGATCTGAATTTTCATCTTCCAACCAATCTTGCCACTGCGTAGAGCCCTCGCCGTCAACAGAGATAGTCGCGTTTAATGAAGCGTCCACTCCCGAAAGCCGCCTATTCATAGACTGAACCTCCACTTCAGAAACGTTGAGATCTGTAGCAATTCTTTTCAGATTTTTTGGGTGAAGATCCCCCTCTTCCATCGCACCAATTCTATTTTTAACTTTTCTTAGGTTAAAGAAAAGTTTTTTCTGTGCGATGGTTGTTCCTATTTTAACCAAACTCCACGAACGTAAAACGTACTCCTGAATAGAGGCGCGGATCC
>JAQBUS010000081.1 GCA_027623875.1 Pseudomonadota bacterium | reverse complement strand
TCCAGGTTTAAAAACTTGTATATTCCCTTAGAATCGTTAGACGGAGAAAATACAGGTTTTAGAAGAGGAACTATCAACAATGAGTACAATAAAAGCGCCAAAAAAAGTCTCCCCTGAAAAAAAAACTAAGACAGAGTCTACCCCAAAAAAAGTCGACAGATCCTCAGTCAATAAAACTGAAACTTCTGCTATCAACAAAGTTGAAACCTCCACAGTTGATAAAACTGATGCTGCAACAAATGATAAATCAGTAAATGCAGCAGAGGCATCCCCTAAATCGGCATCACAGTCGTCCATTAGTCATTTTTCAAGTGTCTCAACTCCTGAGTACCGAGAAGGGTGGGAAAGAATTTTTGGAGGTGCCGAAACTAACCAAAAATCAAAACCCGAAACCGAAGTAAGTAGCTCACAACAATTTCCAACACGTCTCGAACTTCAAGATACCGATATCGATGCTGAGCTAAGAGCTATACTACACAAAGTGTTTTTAAGTAAGGCTCGCCAACATGGCCTTAGTCTAGATAAAGGTGCAAACTCAATTGAGTACAATCTGCACTGCAACATCAAAAAAGAAACCTGAAGGGTCCTGTCTTAGAATGTGCTGCAAAAATATATCAATTAATAAACACTTTTTCTTTTAAAGGGTTAAGTATTGTTTTTTTTCAGAGTAATATCTCGTTAAACAACTAAAATTCTTGAATTTAGTCATAGTTTAAGTAAGATAACCCAATGTTTGATTTTGTTAATATATTATACCTGCTTGTTATGGGAGCTATTTTCTGTGGGGTGGCATGGTTTACTTTTATAGGGTGGTTGAGAGGCAACTCCCTAATTGACAAATATCTTAGCCAGCACACTTGGCTACCAAAATTTTTACATTTAATCGCTGTTTCTGTTTGGGCTATCGGAACTGCTTTTATCATTGGAGTGACTTACATTTTACTTTATAAGTTGATGTAATAGCTTATTAAACGTCGCTTTTAACAAAGTTTTAATACTTTTATAGCCCTTTAAAACTTTCATTTACGAAGGGTCAATCTGGGCCACACTCAGAGCCTCGTAAAAAAGGAAAAGACAGAAAATGGGATCAGAACGGTGCCCCGTATGTATGAGCGATAAAGGTAGCATATTTGTTCATGGCCATTATCAGTGCTTGAGTTGTAAGCAAAACACTCATCCGTGCTGTTCGGGCGAAACTTGTGAACCGTTCCAAATAGTAGTGCCTACAATACCCAAATCTTATGATTGATCAGCTTTCAAAGCCGGTATTTAATACTCTAAGATAAAAGATCATCATGTTTCAAAATAACTTCATCAAAAGCTATTTTAAAACGCTCTAAGTCAC
This sequence comes from Pseudomonadota bacterium, assembly GCA_027623875.1. Lineage (GTDB taxonomy): Bacteria > Pseudomonadota > Alphaproteobacteria > Rhodobacterales > Rhodobacteraceae. The sequence goes on along the minus strand of JAQBUS010000081.1, from coordinate 4,859 downwards.
CCGGTACCATAGCCAGATTTAAAGTTAAATAACCGCGCTGAGCATAAGTAAATCCGTGTGCCATCATTTCTAAATGAATAAGTTTTAGCTTTTCAAGGTTTGCCGGTTGGGCTGTAACTGGATTACTTACAGGTTCACTATGGGTGTGAAGCCCCAAGATAGATCCCACACCAGTTACTTGCAGACTTACGTCCCTCTTTTTAATAATGTCATTCAACTCACTTTTAAACTTTTCTCCCTGATCGAAGAGTTGATCCGCGACATCAGAAGTGAATAGTTTACTTAGACCAGTATAACCTGCTGCCATTGACATAACATTATTATTAAAAGTGCCCGCGTGAGCTAGTGAATTAGCCTTAGTGGGATCAAAAAGAGCCATAATATCATTATTAGCACCAAAAGCACCAAAACTAGCACCCCCACCCATATATTTCCCCAAAGTTGTAATGTCTGGATATATTCCTAACCGCTCCTGTAAACCCCCAGCCGAACTTCGAGAAGTCATCACCTCATCGAAAATTAAACAAATTCCGCAATCTTTTGTAATATCTCTTAGAGATTGTAAAAACTCTGTAGAAGCCGGGATACATCCCCCACTGCCAATCATTGGCTCTATCAAAACTCCTGCAAGAATATTCGCATTCTGTTTTATCAGTGCCAGCGTACCCGCTATATCATTATACGGCGCCTTTATCACAGGATACGGAGCATTAAGGGGAGATGACCCACTTTTAAAATAAAGAACACCACCATGATATCCCCCCTCAAACACCATAATCGTATCTTTTCCAGTATATGCTCGGGCCGCACCTATGGCCATTAAATTAGCTTCAGTGCCAGAATTGGTAAAACGAATTTGGTCAATCGAGTTAAAACGATTGCAAATTTCCTCAGCTAACTTTGTTTCCCATTGATTTGGAGCACCAAGAACAAGTCCACCATCAATCGCTTCCTTAAGAGCTTCAACGATCTCGGAATTAGAATGACCATACAGACCTGCAGAATATTCTCCAAGAAAATCTATATAATGATGTCCATCCAAGTCCTCCAAACAGGCCCCATTACCACCCTTCATAGTTACAGGAAATGGGTCATAATGCAGAACCGTTCGGGTGTTGCCTCCAGGCATAAACCCACTCGCATTTTTCCAGCTTTCATAACTTATTGGATTATTCGTTATGAACTCCTCTGAAACTCGTTCCAAAGCATCTCGAAGGGAATTATGTTTCTTTTCAATTTTTCCCATAAAATGGTTCCTATAAAAGGGCACGGGCCCGAAATATTGATAAATTTACAAGGAAATATTTAAATTTCGTACTGAAATTATCAAAAATTATCCTGTCATTTCAGGAGTCTTAAACAATACCGTTGGATCAGAGCTATGTCTTTTTTTAGAGGCCAGCAATAATACCAATCTCAACAGAAAAATCAGATGAAGCCAAACGCGCTGACTCTACACATGCTCTGCAAGGAGCATTACCGCCCGTTGACCAACTATCCCAAACAGCATTCATTTCCGCAAAATCATCCATGCTACAAAGCCAAATAGTTGCTGAAAGAACGTTTTTCTTGCTTGTTCCTGCCTCTGCAAGCAACGAGTCTATTTGATCAAGTATTGATTTTGTTTGAGCAGAAACGCTCTGACCTGGTGCTTTTGACGCAACCTGCCCTGCTAGGTAAACAGTGTTATCATGAACCACAATTTGGCTCATTCGATTATTTGTATGCAGACGTTTAATACTCATATGTAATACTCTCTCATGAATTGTTTCAATCAATAAGCAACAATAAACTAGAACATTAAAAAGAAAAGTCTAAAATTTGTAGATATTAGGAATATAAATCATCAGCTCTTTTTTCAAATGCCCGCACAATTCTTTGCATAGCTTCGTTAAAAACAACGCCAATTATCCTATCGAGGAGTCGAGATTTGAATTCGAAATCAACAAAGAATTCGACATTGCAAGATGTATCGCTAACTACCTCAAAATTCCATGTAGACTTCAAAAATTTAAAAGGACCATCTAGATATTCAGTATCGATGGACAACTCTTTTTCTCTAAGAATAACTTTACTCCCAAATCTTTCTCTAAAAACTTTGAAACTAATTATTAAATCCGCAAGCATTACTTCTGAACTCCCCTCAAACTCTCTAGAACGGATTCTAGCAGCGGAGCACCACGGAAGAAATTCAGGATACTTGCCAACATCGGCAACCAAGTGATACATCTGTGTTGCCGAGTAAGGCAGTTGACGAGTCTCTGAGTGTGTGGGCATATAACTCTCTAAATTTGTTTGTCAATTTCTCTAAGATTTAAGTGACCTATACAAGAGGATAACATGTCTCAGCCAGATTACACGATTACTCAACTAATTTCTGCAAAATCAATTGCTGCTCGGATTGAAGAGCTAGCACAAGAAATACAAGAGCAATTTAAAGGAACAGACAAGTTGATAGTTGTTGGTTTGTTAAGAGGTTCATTCGTATTCATAGCAGATCTTGTCAGAGAATTAAATCTTCCCGTTGAGGTGGATTTTCTTGAAGCTTCCAGCTATGGCGATGGAACTGAAAGCTCAAAGGAAGTCAGAATATTAAAGGACTTACGGGGTGAAATTTCAGGGCGGGACGTTCTGGTGGTTGAGGACATAGTCGACACTGGCTTCACGCTTAGCCATGTTGTGAATTTGTTGTCCACTAGGAACCCAAAGAACATAAAAACAATCGCCTTATTAGACAAGCCAAGTAGACGAGAAGTTGAAATAAAGGCTACCTGGACTGGGTTTGAAATCCCCGATGAGTTCGTTGTGGGATACGGAATAGATTATGCGCAAAGGAATCGAAACCTTCCTTTTATTGGATGTGTAGAGTTTAACACTAAATCTTAAGAGATGTTTTTAGACGGCGCGCTTTTTGCAATTGAACAAAGTCGTCACCAGCATGGTAGCTTGAACGCGTTAGTGGACTAGCCGATACCGTCAGAAAACCTTTACCTAATGCTGCAACCTCATAAGATTTAAATTCCTCAGGGGTTACAAATCTATCGACAATATGATGCTTTGGGGTAGGTTGAAGATATTGACCAATTGTTAAAAAATCAATATCCGCTGCCCGCATATCATCCATAACCTGCAGTACAGACTGCCTACTTTCACCTAAACCAACCATAATACCTGATTTTGTAAACATAGAAGCATCTATTTCTTTAACCCTCTGAAGCAATCTTAAAGAATGGTAGTATCTAGCACCAGGTCTAACCTCTGGATATAAACCGGGAACCGTTTCTAGGTTATGATTAAATACATCCGGTTTGGCTGCAACAACCTCCTCAAGCGCGGAAGCCTCACAGTTCAGAAAGTCTGGTGTCAGAACCTCAATAGATGTCTTCCCGCACTTGTTTCTTATAGCCCTTATAGTTTGCGCAAAATGTTGGGCGCCACCATCTTTAATATCGTCTCTGTCCACAGAAGTTATAACTACATGATGTAAACCTAATTTGAATACTGCATCTGCAACTCTAGCTGGCTCAAATGGATCCAAACCCCCTTCCGGCTTTCCAGTTGCTATATTGCAAAATGTACAAGCCCTAGTGCAAATCCCACCCATAATCATCATTGTTGCATGACCCTGGTTCCAACATTCCCCCACATTTGGGCAACCCGCCTCTTCGCAAACTGTCACTAGTTTGTTTTCTCGTAAGATGTTTCGAGTCTTAATATAACCTTCGCCAGAGGGTGCCTTAACTCTAATCCAATCAGGTTTACGTTGCCGAGGCGTATCCGGGTTTTTTACCTTCTCTGGATGTCTAATTCTTATGTTTGGAATATCATTCATCTGTAAACATATAAGGATTTATAACTGCAGCTTCAAGCTTTACATAATGTAACATTTTCTTAAATTCGTGAATATGAATACTCTTATATTTAAATCTAATTGCTACAATAAAAATTCGAGCTGTTAGAGATCACATCCTGGACCTCATCAAGTTATAAAGTAAAAGAAATTAACATTCTTTAGGTAAAAGAGTCTGGCATAGATTCTTTCTTTTTAACCATAAACTCCTTTAATGCTTCATCGATTGAAACATCTAAAACCGGCTTTTGATAATCACGAAGTAGCTTTTCCACTCTAGACGAAGCAAGGCTCTCAGTGTTTTGAGCCCCCTCATCATTCCATGTTTCAAATGGCTTGTAGTCTAGTAGATTTGAACGCCAAAAAGCTTCTTTAAAGTTTTCCTGGGTATGTGCACATCCCAAGTAATGTCCTCCAGGACCGACCTCCCTAATAGCTGAGAGAGCCTGTGCATTTTCATCCACTGAAATTCCTTTTGCCAAGTGGTGCAGAACTCCCAACTGATCAGCATCCATGACAAACTTCTCAAATGACGAGACAAGACCACCTTCAAGCCACCCACAAGCATGCAACATAAAATTCACACCAGAAAGTAAGCCCATATTTAAAGAGTTAGCACTCTCATACCCTGCCTGCGCATCAGGTAACTTTGAGCCGGAAAACCCTCCAGATGACCTGTAAGGCAAGCCTAATCTTCGTGCCAATTGCCCAGCACCATAAGTAATGAGTGACGCCTCAGGAGTTCCAAACGTTGGCGCACCAGAATTCATATCAATCGACGTAACAAAGGCTCCAAATATAATAGGCGCACCCTTTTTAATTATTTGACTATAGGCAACACCCGCTAAAACTTCTGCTAGTACCTGCGTGAGCGTACCAGCAACCGAAACTGGCGCCATTGCACCACCAACTATAAAGGGCGACACTATGCAAGCCTGATTAGCCTTAGCATAGACCTCGAGTGCTCCCATCATCGTGGCATCAAATGTTAATGGCGAGTTAATGTTAA
>JAQBUS010000080.1 GCA_027623875.1 Pseudomonadota bacterium | reverse complement strand
CCGCCTCAAGTTTGCCCTGGTTTTGAAGTAAAAAACCCATATTATGATATACTATCGCATAATCTGGCTTGATCTTTATTGCCTTTTTGTAACTCTCCATTGCTCCATCATATTTGCTCATTTTTAATAAAATATCGCCTAAACGGCTGTAAGCCTTGGCATAGTCAGGTTTGATTTTTATTGCCCGTTCGGCACTCACTATTGCCTCATCCAGTTTTCCAAGTTTTTGCAAAACCTCGCCTAAGTTACTATGTGCTTCAGCATAATCTGGGTTGATCATTATTGCCTGTTGATAGCTCTCTATCGCTGCGTTTAACTTGCCTAACGTCTGCAGAGAAATCCCCATATTGTTGTGACCAAACGGATTACCAGAATCAATCTTAATAGCCTGCTTATAGCTCTCTATTGCCTGGTTTGGCTTTCCTTGCTCTTGAAAAGAAATACCCCGGTTATTAAGAGCCTCCATGTAATCAGGTTTTATTCTAATTGCCTGAGTAAAACTCTCTATAGCCTCATCCAGTTTGCCAAGTTTTTGCAAAGCGACACCAAGAGCGTAATGTGCCTCCGGCTGATTTGGTTTAATTCTAATTAGGTTTTGGAAACTCTCAGCTGCTTCTTTATTTCTGGCTAAGTTGATATAGGCGGCTCCCAGAACATGCCACAGTTCAAAGGTATTACGATAAAGCTGACTTAACTTCTCGGCTTGAGCAGCTACCAGGGCGAACAATCCCTGATTGTATAATAAAACAAGTTGATCAATTTTATCTTTTGGATATCGCGAAATTTTTTGTTCATTGAATGTGGTCGCTGACAATGTTGTTTTTAGAAGGCTTTTTACCCTAAGATTTTTAGGAAAAATGGCGAGGATATCTCGGCATACAATTTGGGCCTCCTCTACGAGTCCTTCTTTAACATACTTTTGTGCCATCCTATAAGCCTGATCAAGTTTTAAAGTATTTAAAATATTACTGTCTATACGCTTTGCCATTAGGGTAAATCAGTAGACAGTAATATCAGAAAACTGCTGGAACTAAGTGGAATACTCGGGAACATTTTAAATAAAAAAATTATCCACCTGAGATAACAACTTTTTGACGACTAGCATAATCAATATTAACCCAATAAAAAATTAGTACCTTAGATTGGATTTCAAAAGTAAATCACTCGGAAATGCATGTCGAGAATTTCACAAAATATTGCCAATGTGAACCTATTGGCTTAAGATTTAACTCTAAGCAACTTAAATATTCCAGCCGGTATAAAATGCCGCAGGTGCACCGCCCCCCGACGCAAAATATTTAAAACATTCGTTATACCTTGGCAGCGCTTTCTCGAAGTTCTACCCGCCTTATCTTACCTGAGATTGTCTTAGGGAGGGCCCCTACAAACTCTATTTCTCTAGGGTATTTATAGGGAGCTGAATGTTGTTTGACAAAATTTTGAATGTCGTCAACTAGTTCGTTTGAAGCCTCATACCCACTTGCTAAAACAATATAGGCTTTGACAATTCCACCACGTACAGGGTCAGGTTTAGCTACAACCGCAGACTCAGCGACCGCCAGATGCTCTATTAACGCGCTCTCTACTTCAAAGGGGCTGATACGGTATCCTGATGACGAGATAACGTCATCAGATCGACCAACAAACCATATGTAACCATCCGAATCTCGGGTTGCAGTGTCACCGCTGTAATACCAACCATTCCTAAAGACTTCAGCCGTTTTGGCGTCATCAAGATAATATCCCGTAAAGAGGCCCGGTGGATAAGGGTCAGTGATTTTAATGCCGATATGGCCAATCTCTCCATTAGCAAGAATATTGCCCTCATCATCTATTATGTCTACGATCAAGCCGGGACAAGGTTTGCCCATTGATCCAGGGCGAATTTCCATACCCGGAAAATTTGCCACAATGTTGATCGTTTCGGTCTGCCCATATCCATCATAGATGTCACAGGTTGTCGCCTTTTTCCAGGCGCGCATGGCCTCAGGGTTCAATGGTTCACCTGCCCCAAAGCAATGCCTTAAAGAACTAAAATCTGCACCTGACAAGTCTGCTTGTGCCATCAACCGATAGATAGTTGGTGGCGCGCAAAAAGTTGTAACCCGGTACTGTTTGATAATGCGCAAATGAGTCTCAAGATCAAACCCTTCTCCATCATAAAGCACAATAGTACAACTTGCGAGAAGCTGCGGGTAAAGCAAGCCCCAGGCTGCCTTTGCCCAGCCAGTATCAGTCAGAGTCCAATGAACATCATCTTCTCGCAAATCTTGCCAGTAAGATTTAGTTATTGAATGAGAAAGAGAATACGCATGGTCGCGCCCGACCATTTTGGGCATTGCTGTGCTACCTGATGTAAAATAAATTAAGATAAGATCTTTAGAACTTGTTGGCGGAACCATACTTCGATCGATATGACCCGAGGACTGTGAGCATATGGCATCAAAGCTATGCCAACCCGCTCTTATACCTCTAACAAGGATAAGGTGCTCAAGTGTCGGGCAATTCTTCTTTATTGCTTCGACAAAACCCGCATGCACTTCTGATACGACTACAACTTTGGCTCCTGCGCTGTTTATTCGATATTCAATATCATTTGCTGTTAGCAAGTTAGTGCCAGGCATTGCAACAGCGCCCATCTTGGCACATCCGAATAGCACATGATACCATTCCGGAATACGGGGCAAAACTACCAAAACATTATCTGTCTTGGCAACGCCCAACCGGAGCAGTGCATTTGCAAACCGTGATGAAACACGGTCTAGTTCTGCATAACTAACATCCTTAACATGATTGCCGTTTCGGTCTATTGAAATAAGTGCAACCTTATCAACTTCAAGTGCTTTTTTTGCCAAAACGTCAAAGGCAAAATTAAAATCGTCGGGGCACTCAAAAGAAAATGAAGATCGGATTTCTTCATAGTCAAATTTCTTCACATGCTCTTTCACTACAGGGGCCCTCTTCTACATGAACCATTCAAAGCCACCAATCAAAACCTCGAAAATATATCTTTCGTAATTAGATTTGTTTTAATAACTAAGTCAACTATGCTGACAAAATGTCTTGCTCCGATAAAACTTTATCATTGGATTTATTTAGCAGAGCAAAATGCTGGATAACTCAAAGCAAGATAGAAATACCACCCCCTCAATATGCTAGGTTCTATCCTGGAAACTTTCCACCGTACTAGTGATTTGACTTGGGTTTGGTAAAGGCCGTTAGATTTTTAATTCAGATAAAACCAAGTTAAAAAAAGGGCAGTACAAAACATGCTGACCATTCAAAGGTTGCAAACCCAGTAACACCGCGCATAATGAAAACACCGATATAGGCAAATTACTTGCATGGTTTTAGACTCTGCTGATCTCAAAGCTTTAACCAAGGTATTTCTACCTCTATGCAAAAGCTTGGGGAACTAACCTTTTGATAAACGTAACTAAATAATAAGAAAGCCACTTTTCATATAATTAAAACGGATAGTGGATAACCAGATGCCCAAGAACGGTCTGTATCAAGACTTTTTAGGGCATTGCAAACTCGAAGGAAGTCTAATGGGTAAAGGTAACAATATACGTGGAAATAAAGAGAAAAAAAAGCCTAAACAGGCCAAAACAAAAGTCTCTGCTACAGCGGACTCAAATTCTGGACGACCGCCTATGAAAGTTGGAGGAAAAAACATTAAATAATTCCTTTCTCCTGTGAGGAACACAAGTGAGAGAATGTTTCATCTTTTTTTCCTTTATTGTTCGGACTAGTATTTGTTTGTGATAACGGAGCTAAAAACTTGCAAGATGTAGATTATTTTGAAAGCGGGACTGGACCAAAAGTAGTTCTTCTGCACTCTAGCGCTTCCAGTGCTAACCAGTGGAGAACACTTATTGAAAATTTTTCAGATAAGTTTAATTTTATCGCACTTAATTTGATTGGTTACGGTAAAACACCCACTTGGAAAAATGACCACCTTCAATCATTATTTGATCAAGTTGCACTTATCGAAAAAATTCCAACCCTGAAAGATGAAACCTTTTCGATTGTAGGCCACTCTTTTGGTGGAAGTGTCGCCATGAAGGCGGCAATGCATTTTGGAGACCGCATCAACAACTTAATACTTTTGGAACCAAATCCCTTCTATCTATTAAAACAAGAAGGTCGCCTAGGAGCCTTTGAAGAGGTTCTATTGTTACAACATTATATAAAATCATATTTTAAAAACGATTGGGAAAAAGCGGTTAGTTTTTTTGCGAACTATTGGAATGGGAAGGGAAGTTGGGAAAAGTTATCGGAACATCAAAAAGAAAAATTTTCGATAATTTTAAAACCAAATCTTTTCGAATGGGGCGCTGTAATGAATGAAACTACACCTCTAGAGGTTTGGCAAACAAAATTACCTAAAAAAACATTCTTAATACAGGCCAGAGATACGGTTAAAACAATTAGAGAGTTAAACGAGCTATTTATCCTAAATTGTCCCGAGTGGACTTTTAAAACATTAGAGTTAGGAGGTCATATGGCCCCCACTACGCACCCACAAGTTGTAAATCCGTTAATCATTAACAGTTTAATGCGAGACCAAAAACCATAATCCAAAAAATTGCTACTCCATTCCGAGCCTGAGTTATTTTTTGATTACTGGTGTAATTTCAAAATGCCCGAACCATATAACTGCATCAAAAGCTAAATCAATTTGCTCGAAGCTATCAACCTCTAAGATGAAGAATGTTATATGTTCCATTCGGTTAGCGTAACGCCACCGAATTGTCGCACCGTTAGCTGTTGCCGTATCAACCACACCGTTAAAATTTTATGCGTTTCAGGCACATGGGTCATACATGGTAAGTAATTATGCGCATTTATAGCATCAAATACCATTGTGCGTTTTCGTTAAATTCAGCTAAACTGTTCAAACACACCAAAAACTCTCTATTTTGGTGCACAAAAATCTACGCGGAGATAATATTTCTCATGTTAAATGCACTTATTAAAGAACCAGATGGTATAGCCCGGTGCGGGTGGGCTTGCGGCAGCGATGCCTATTCAAAGTATCATGATGAAGAATGGGGTGTGCCAACACGTGACGACCGATGGATTTTTGAAAAAATTTGTCTCGAGGGCTTTCAGTCCGGCCTAAGTTGGCTAACAATCTTAAACAAGCGTGAGAATTTTCGAAAAGCTTTTGCCAACTTTGAAATTGAAAAAGTAGCTCGGTTCGACAGTCGACACGTGGACCAACTAATGAAAGACACTGGTATTATCAGGCACAGAGGAAAAATTGAGAGCACGATCAACAACGCAAAACGTGCCCTTGAAATGAAGGAAGAGTTCGGCTCATTAGCGGCTTTTTTCTGGAAATACGAACGAAGGTCGAAAGTGCCCCCAATGAAATCAAGCAAAGTCGATTCGGGAATGGTTTCCAAGACCGCAGAGTCAACCGAGTTAAGTAAAGAACTTATACGGAGAGGGTGGGGCTTTACCGGACCTACAACAGCATACGCCTTTATGCAGGCATCCGGTATCGTAAACGATCACATGTACGGATGTGAGGCTAGAGGACGTTGCAAAAAACTTCGCACTGAATTCGAGGTTCCCAAACCTAAATAAACTTCAAGCCCAGGTACTATCTACACTTAAACAGATGCACCATATAGGTTCTCCAAGTAATGTTGCTTAATGAAAGCTGTTCAGCAGATCAAGCTAGAAGAGCTGAAAAGCTAAAGAGCAACTGTTCCTATAAAAATAGTTCTATTTAACTAAGGGCCATAAAAGAGGCCATGTTAGAATTCTGCTTAAGCTGTATTTAGTGGGTTTTCAATTTCAAACTGAGTGAACCTAATCCTCTATTTTTAGCGTGTAGTCCTCGTCAGAGACATGTTCTAACCAGTCTGCAACCCCCTCTTTTGATGCCTCTTGGATTGCGATATGTGCCATGCTATTTGTGGCCGTCGCCCCATGCCAGTGTTCTTCTCCGGGTGGTATCCAGACTGTATCACCGGTCTTAATAAGTTGTGGACGCTCGCCTCTAAGCCCCACTAAGCCAAGACCACTGACAACGTGCAATGTCTGCCCTAGGGGGTGTGTATGCCACGCAGTGCGGGCGCCTGGTTCAAACGCAACCTTCAGTGCGCGCACTCGGGCGGGCTCAGGGGCTTCAACGATTGGGTCTTGCCAAACTGTGCCTGTGAACCAATCTGGCGAGGCTTTTTTTGTAGGTTGTGATCCGGCTTTCATGATTTTCATGGATGTCTCCTTGAAGGTGGTGAT
>JAQBUS010000079.1 GCA_027623875.1 Pseudomonadota bacterium | reverse complement strand
GTTAAAATGTATTTGCTCGATACCTTTTTGTAAATGGTTGCTGTTTGTTTCTATAAGTTTAACAGGGATACCAATATTTGCGAAGTTCATCGCTATACCGCCTCCCATCGTGCCAGCTCCAATAATTCCAATGCTCTTTATTTTTATATCCATAGCAGCTTTGTTGATATTCGTCGGATTATAAGAATCCTTAAGAGCGTCTTGAACATATTTTTCTAAATGATTTTGATCACTTACAGTCATAGTTTTACTCTATTTTTAATTGATTATATTTGTATTTCTGTTTATGTTTATTTTGCTCATGTTTAAGATACTTTTTCTTTATATTATTTCAAATAAACCAGCAGCGCCCATTCCACCGCCTACGCACATGGTGCAAACGACGTATTTACCCCCACGTCTTTTTCCCTCGATTAAAGCATGCCCTACGACTCTGGCCCCCGTCATGCCAAAGGGATGACCGACCGAAATACTTCCACCGTTAACGTTAAGGATTTCATCAGGAATCCCAAGTTTATCTCTGCAATATAGGACTTGACTAGCAAAAGCCTCGTTTAATTCCCATAAACCAATATCGTCAAGTTTTAGTCCATTAGCTTTTAATAGCTTTGGAACGGCATAAATTGGACCAATACCCATTTCGTCTGGTTCACATCCAGCAACTGATATGCCTCGATAAAAGCCAAGTGCTTGAATGCCTCTTCTTTCTGCTTCCTTAGCTTCCATTAAGACAGCAGCAGAAGCTCCATCTGAAAGCTGGGAGGCATTGCCGGCAGTAATATACTTTCCTTCTTTTAGGTTTAACCCGTCGCGGAACACAGGTTTTAGGGACCTAAGGCCTTCTAGAGTTGTGCTTGGACGATTACCTTCATCTTCTTTCAATTTTAACTCGATAGAACTCGATAAGCCCGTCTCTTTATTTTTAGTTTTCATAAATGATTTCATTGGAACTATTTCTTTATCGAATAGGCCCATTTCTTTTGCTGCAGCTGTTCGCATTTGAGATTGATAGGCGTACTCGTCTTGAACCTCTCTAGTTATGTTGTACCTTTCAGCTACATTTTCTGCAGTTTCGATCATAGTCATGTACATACTTGGTAAATTATTTTGGAACCATGGGTCACGGGCTCTATCAACTCGGTAGTTGTCATTCCTAGTTAGAGAAACTGATTCAACGCCCCCACCAACAGTAACTTGCATGCCGTCGTCAATTATTTCTTTTGCCGCTGTAGCTATTGCCATTAAACCGGATGCGCATTGGCGATCTAGTGACATTCCGGCTACTGTAACTGGTAGGCCTGCTCGAAGAAGCGACTGCCTAGCTATGTTTCCACCTTGAGTTCCTTGCTGCGTTGCTGCCCCAACAATTACGTCATCGACCTCGTGGTTTTCAATGCCGGAACGTTTCACGGCTTCTGCGATAGCATGACCTGCTAATGCCTGGGCCTGAGTGTCATTAAAAGCTCCTCGGTAAGCTTTTCCAATGGGTGTTCTGGCTGTGGAAACGATAACAGCTTCTCGCATAAAATACTCCTAATTATAGTGATAATAACAGATATTCAGTTTTCATAATTTTGTTTTTGAATTTTTATTCATCTAGATAATTTTTACGAGCCTGTCCTAAATATTTGGATATTAGTTCTGGTTCCACTTCTGAACCGTCAACCAAAAAAGGTAAGATTCCTTTACGTGCTGCAGCACCTCTCATATTATGTATATCCTGAGCAGATTTAGTGACCCGCTGAGACATTCTGAGTCCCCATTGAGCAAGATGAGCATATAAAATTTTGATAATTTCTTTATGATTATCTTGCTTCCCTAAGTCCTGAAATTCATCCGGATCACTTTCTAAGTCGAATAGGATTGGCCTAAAGCCGCCTTCCGCATGGATCAACTTGTATCGACCATCAAAAACCATAAAAAGCCGAGCATCTTTATCTTCAACCCCCAACTCCTTAGCCATTGGTGTAATTGAATAATCATATTCGCTAAACACCACTTCTCTCCAATTCGTTACAGGGGTTCCGTTTAAGAACGGGATTAAAGATTTCCCCTCAATAATATGATCTGGAACAGTACCACCGGCCATTTCGATAAAAGTTGCAGATAAGTCTATGCTCTCAACTAGATTGGAGCAGGTTGTTCCGCGAGTTTTGTCTGCTGATGCCCGAGGATCATAAATAATCATGGGTATCTTGACGGAAGGATCGTGGAATAGGTCTTTTTCACCCAACCAGTGATCTCCAAGATAATCCCCGTGGTCTGAAGTGAGAACAATTACTGTGTCCTTGATTTCACCAGTTTCTTCAAGATAGTTAATAATTCTCTCTAGCTGATCATCGCATTGTTTAATTAAGCCCATGTAAGCAGGAATTACTTTTGCCCTTGCTGCATCGTTTTGAAAAGCTTTTGCAATTTTGTTATTTAAAAAAGCATTATAGACCGGATGCGTATTTTCTTTTTCAATTGGATGGCGAGTTGCTGGGAGGATTTGATTTTGGCCATACATCTTGTGATAAGGAGAGGGGACAATATAGGGCCAGTGAGGTTTTATATAGCTAACATGCGCACACCAGGGTTCCTTCGTGTGCTTCATAAAGTTAATTGCTTCGCTAGTTAGCCAAGGTGTCTCGCTATCTTCTTCGCGAATATTTGCCGGTTTATCAGCATTTTTTAAAAACCACCCACTAGCGATTTCGCCATTTTCTAGGCTGGCATTAGCATAATCTGCCCACGGGTTTTCCCCATCGTAACCTTTTGATTTCAAAAATTCATTATATGATTTATCTCCCTCGCCGTAGATGCCATCTGGTCCTTGCGCCCATAATCCGTCATCTCGCTTCCAGACGTCAAACCCGCATTCGGCCTGCCTTGCACCTATTATACTGTCTGGAGAAAGCCCTAACCGTTCCATGCCTGCAGCGTCAGCTTGCATATGGGTTTTTCCAATTAGCCAGCAATCCATGCCTAAATTTCTTAAATGATCCCCAAGTGTCATTTCACCCACTCTAAGTGGAAAGCCGTTCCAGTGTGCGCCATGAGAGCTAGTGTATCGACCCGTGTAAAATGACATACGGCTTGCCCCGCATATTGGAGATTGAACATAGGTGTTGGAGAAATTAACTCCCATAGAAGCTATCTTATCAAAGTTAGGAGTTTTAATGTAAGGGTGCCCAGTGCAGCTTAAATAGTCGAACCTGAGCTGATCATACATTATAAATAGTATATTCATCGAACAGCTTCCCGTATGATTAGATTTGAATAGAATTACATTCTACCTGAATGCTTTTAATTTGAAAATACACATTCCCACCAGAGTTCTGAGCTTTTTTTAAAAATTAATTTTGACTCATTTTAGAGGGACTTCACACCCTATTAAGTGATAGCATCTTAGCCAACAGTCAGGGTTTTTTTTGAATTATGTATGAGCAGTCAACCTTTTAGCCTTTGAAAGTCAGTTAAACGTGTGCCCTCTGAGATCAGTTTATCCACTAGAGAAATGTCTTGCAGTTGGAATTTTTTACTTCGGAGACGACGTCAAATCCGAAAACCTTTCAAGACCAGTTAAAAAACATTTCGAGTGATGGCATTCTAAGTTTAGTTCGTTTGATGCAATCGCTACCAACAACCAAATTAGAAAATCAGAGAAGTCGATTTTGAAAAATAATTCGATGCATTGATCAAATTTAATTACAGTTACTTATTTGTAATCTGAAACACATAAGCAGCCCATAAAGCAGTCTTTCTTTATTGGGATGCAAGCAACAAAGAGCGTTTATTTAAGTGGATATAAATTTTTCGTATTTATAATGAATCAAATTTTGTTGTCTTAGTCAAATTTTTGATTAAGGTGAACGTATTTTATGGAGACATTAAGTTGAGCCTGGTAAAAGAACCAAGGGATAAAGGTTTTAGAGTTACCGCTTCTAACAGAGTACACCCAGAGCTTCGTAAAATTAGCGATGGCCTCGCTTTTAGATTGGCTCGGCTTGTCGTAATACACGAAAAAAATGGAGCGTACTGGTTTAAGAAAAGTTTTGATATAACCGTTAGTCAATGGCGCATTTTAGGTATTACTCATGAAATGGAACCAGTGGCATTTAGATGTGTTCAAGAAACACTAAATATTGATAAGGGCCAACTCAGCCGATTACTTAAGGTAATGACACAAAAAGATCTCTTGACTGTAAAGCAATCAGAAAAAGATGCGCGTTCAGTTAGAATTACAACTACTAAAGCTGGAAAAAAGCTCCACGCCCAAGTTTTGAAATTTAGTGACATGCGTAATGAACTTATTGTTGGTTAGCTCACAAAACATGAATTTTTGGAATTCGTAAGGGTTTTAGAAAAAATTACTAAGTATAACATGAAACAAAGCAATTAGGATCGGTTTGATGGACGATTTAGCACCTAAAATAGAAAGGCCAGCTTTTAGAATAAAGCTATGCCTTTGAAATAAAGTACTACAGCGAAATTTTTTAAAAAATAAGTTGATTAATGAATGTCTAGCGCACCGATATACAATATTGACCTACCTGATTTCACGGCTGATCCGTACCCAGATTTAAAAAATATGAGGTCAAATCAACCCATTTCCTACGTACCCCAGTTGGGTGCAACACTAATTACTCTTCGAGACGATATTTCTGTAAATGAGAAGTTAATCGAAACCTTTTCGTCGCACCAACCTGACGGGCTGATGTCAAAGTTAATGGGAACAAATATGATGCGTAAAGACGGCCATGCCCACATGTTGGAGCGTCGAGCTGTGTTTCCAAGTTTTTCGCCCAAAACTGTCCGAGATTCTTGGCAAAATCAATTCATTAAAAGCACTGCAGAGATCTTAAATAGGATAGAAAGTTTTAGAAAAGCAGATATTGTTAAAGACTTTGCGATGCCAGTTTCTGCTGAAGCCTTAAAAGTCGTGACGGGGCTTACTAATATGTCTTGGAATGAAATGGATAGAGTGAGCCAAGGCATGATGGATGGTATTGCTAATTACCAAGGAGATCCAGAAATTGAAGAAAACTGCAAGGATTGCACTTCCTCGATCGACAAACATATTGATGAAATTTTACCAACACTAAAGGATAAACCTGATAGCTCTTTAATTTCCGTTCAATTAACGTCGGGGTTAAACTTTGATCAACTGAGGGCAAATGTAAAGTTAGCTATTTCAGGAGGGCAGAATGAACCAAGGGATGCTATTTCAGGCACTACGTGGGCTTTATTGAAGCACCCCGAACAATTAAAATTAGTAAAAAGAGGCGATTTCTCTTGGCTGAAGGCTTTTGAGGAATTTGGCCGTTGGATATCACCTATTGGGATGTCACCGAGAAGGGTAGAGAAAAAATACAGGTTTAAAGGCGTTGATTTTCACCCAGACGATAGAGTGTTCTTTATGTTTGGTTCAGCAAACAGAGATGAGTTGATCTTTGATAAAGCCGATAACTTTAATATCAAACGGGATGTTTCAGCTTCGATAACCTTTGGTGCTGGTCCACATTTTTGTGCTGGGGCATGGGTATCAAAATCCTTAATTTCTGAGGTTGCACTTCCAATGTTATTTGAACGCTTTCCAAATCTAAGTTTAGAAGGGAATACTAAATTTATGGGTTGGGCTTTTAGGGGCCCAATAGCAGTTAATGTCACATGGTGACATTATTAATAAATTTATATGTTGCACTTAGCTTTTGAAAAACCATAAGCTTAGTTAGGCATTCATTAAAGGAAAACCCTATGAGCAATTCTATGACAAAAACAGTTCTAATTGAAGAATTTGGAAATTCATCGGTAATGAAAATCGTTGATATTGAAGTGGGGACTCCGAGTGCTGGTGAATTAATAGTAAGACATAAAGCAGTTGGTTTAAATTTTATAGATATATATCAAAGAACCGGTTTGTACCCTCTGGAGTTACCTTTGACCCTGGGCATGGAGGCATCTGGGGTTGTTGAGGCTGTTGGTGCAGGGGTAACGCACGTTAAGATTGGAGACCGCGTGGCTTACGCGTCAAACCCTCCGGGTGCTTATTCAGAATGTCGAGTTATGCCAGCGGCACAAGTGTGCCCATTGCCAGATGATATATCGTTTGAAGAGGGCGCGGCCATGATGTTGAAAGGTTTAACTGTTCAGTATTTATTTCACCGAACTGTCCCGATCGCAAAGGGAGACACAGTTTTATTTCATGCTGCGGCCGGGGGTGTAGGGTTAATTGCTTGTCAATGGGCAAGGTCAGAGGGAATAAACCTTATCGCTACAGCTGGATC
>JAQBUS010000078.1 GCA_027623875.1 Pseudomonadota bacterium | reverse complement strand
AATGCCTAACGAAAGCCCAAGCACAATTTGATCCAGCCGTTATCATTCCGTGGTTTCTTAATACCAGCGTATGATTTTCATTGCCAAGCGCCTCAATAATCTGGGGACCCTCGGTGCCATCAAGAACTATACCTCTAAAGTCGTGGTAGCCAACTCTCTCATAAAATTGACATCCTTCTTGTGTAACCGGAATTGATGGGCTGCTTGTTGCGCAAAGAGCTTGAGAGATTGGCTCGTGTGTATGAATTATACAGTGGAGATCAGGCCTCGCCTTATGAATCGTGGAATGAATATAATAACCAGCTGCATTTACAGGCCACGGGCTATCGGACTTCTTATTTCCATCAATATCAATTTTAATAAGGTTGCTTGCTTGAATTTCGTCATAACGTAAACCAAAAGGGTTTATTAAAAAGTCATCTGTATCAGGAATACGTAAAGTGATATGGTTATACACCACACTGGTCCAACCATAATGTGCGACCATTCTATAACATGCTGCTAATTCTAATCGAGCTTGCCACTCAACATCGCTTATACCATTAGGCGCTTTAGACTTAAAAAAATCAGCCTCTGAATTTACGTGAGCACTAGCTGTAGCATCATCCATAATTTATCCCTCGAATAAAAATATTATATATAAAAACTTTTTAAGACTTAACTATACCCTGAACCAAACTTAAATAAAGGCTTATAAAAACCTTTCCCAGCAAGTGGACAGATAAGTTTGTGGTAAGGCTTGTCAAAACATGGGTTTTAACCTCTCATAACACACTGGTATATAGGAGAGCATTCATGTCAGAATTTGATTGTGACTATTTAATTCTAGGCGCAGGGGCAGTAGGCTGTGTTTTTGGTGGCTTACTATCTAAAGCAGGTAAGAAGGTGCAACTCATAAACAGCACATCGGAAACCAGTAAAGCAGTAAAAAAAAATGGGCTAATACTTGAACTAGATAAAAAAACTATACACTGCTTTCCAAAAACAGGTCTACCCGTAGAGGCTCTGAATGCTCGCGTTGTAATGGTCTTTACAAAAACTCACCAAACACTGAAGGCGATAAAAGGTGTAATCCCAAACATGAGCTTAAAAACAACCTATCTTACACTTCAAAATGGGCTAGGTAACGCTAATACGCTAAGTAAACTATTACCAAAATCTCCAATATTATATGGAGTTACAATGCTCCCAGCAACACTTCTCAAACCAGGGCACGTTAAATCGGAAGGTAAAAATCATACATGGTTTGGCTCAGAAAATTCGGCTGACATAGCTATAAGTAAAGTGATTCATCAAGATCTAAAACTTGCAGGTTTTGATATCGAATTGGTAAAAAACCCGGCGCTGCCTGTTTGGCAAAAAGCATGTTTCAATGTAGCAATGAATGGGGTTTCCGCTCTTATCAACGGACCTCCTGGTTTAATAGAGGCTTACCCAGAATTAAAAACACTCGTCCATGAGCTGGCTGACGAAGCAATACGTGTAGCTGTTGCAAAAATGATAAACATAGATGCTCAAAAAGTTCATGAATTAATTGATTTTGCCTGTTCAAAACACAAGTTTCACAAACCCTCAATGTTGCAAGATATTCAAAGTGGTAGAACAACAGAAATAGATTCTCTAAATGGGTTTATCTTACGAGAAGCAGAAAACCTTAATATCCAGGCACCAATAAATCGTTTGGTCTACCATCTTATCCTGGCTAGAGAGGAAGCGGGAAGTTTTTGGCAGCAAAAGCACTAAAAAATTATCGTGGTAAAACAGTTGAACCCATTAATGCTTTATCTACTGCTTGTGCACATTGGCGCCCCTCGCGTATTGCCCAAACAACTAAAGACTGGCCTCGACGCATATCACCGGCTACCCAAATTTTTTCCTGGTTTGTTTTATAATTAGTTGTATCTGCATTAACATTTTTACGCTCATCTAGCTGGACACCGGACGACTCAATCATGCCAGGTTCAACTGGTGATACGAACCCCATAGCCAACAAAACAAGATCACATTTTAAGACGAATTCGCTATCCTTAATAGGTTGGAATTTTTCGTCTACCTTTAGGCAATGAAGCTTCTTAACTTGCCCATCTATGCCTTCAAAATGTTTAGTCATCACAGAAAATTCTCGCTCTGCGCCTTCTTCTTGACTAGAGGACGTCCTCATTTTTAATGGCCAGTTAGGCCATGTAACTAACTTTTGCTCTCGTTCAGGGGGAGCTGGCATAATCTCCAACTGAGTTACAGAAAGAGCACCCTGCCTAATGGAGGTTCCTATACAATCTGATCCAGTATCACCACCACCGATTACAACTACATGTTTCCCACTAGCTAAAATATCTTCAGCACCTTCACTAATCTCTTTTCCAACTCTCCTATTTTGTTGAGGAAGGAACTCCATTGCATAATGAACCCCTAGTAAATCTCGACCTTCTATGGGTAGATCTCTAGGTTTTTCTGCTCCACCAGACATAATTACCGCGTCGTGACTATCTCTAATCTCTAAAACACTAATATCCTTACCAACGTTTATTCCCGTATGAAAAACAACGCCTTCTTGACTCATTTGTTCCACCCGACGGTCTATATGGGTCTTTTCCATCTTGAAATCAGGAATCCCATACCTCAGAAGACCGCCAGCTTTATTGTTTTTTTCATATAAATGAACATCATGACCAACCCTTGCTAGTTGCTGTGCCGCAGCCATTCCAGCAGGACCTGATCCAATTATTGCAATTTTCTTTCCAGTTTTTTTATTCGGTACTTGAGCTACAACCCAACCGTTTTCCCAAGCCTTATCAACAATGGCACACTCAATTGACTTAATTGTTACGGGACTATCAGTAATATTTAAAGTACAAGATGCCTCACAAGGAGCGGGACAGACCCTTCCTGTAAACTCTGGGAAATTATTTGTAGAGTGTAGATCCTTGGCAGCTTGTTCCCACTTGCCCCTATAAACCAAATCATTCCAATCTGGAATCTGGTTGTTTACTGGACATCCCTTTAGGCCCTTAACATCGTGACAAAACGGAATCCCACAATCCATACACCGACTAGCTTGATCTCTCAAAGTTTGTTCTGGAAGTTGTATCACAAACTCATTGAAGTTTCTGATCCTATCTGCCGCAGGAAGATATTTACGCTCCTGGCGGTCAATCTCCATAAATCCAGTTACCTTACCCATTATTATTTACTCCAAAAACTTTTGTCATTTTACTCAGCCGCTATTTCTGAAGCTTGCTGAGCCAACTCAATCTCTCCCAAAGCTCTCCTATAATCTGTAGGCATAACTTTTACAAATTTTGGTCTATATTCACTCCAGTGGTCTAAAATTGTAGCCGCTCGACTCGAGCCTGTGTATTTAAAATGATTTTCAATCAATTGACGTAAGCGATCTTCGTCATACCGTGTCATATCTTTTGAGACATCTACTCTCCCATGGTGCTCCAAATCTCCCCCATGGTGATGCTCGGATTCCATTAAATCATCTTCTTTTGGAACAGGTTCAAGCTCGACCATTGCAAGGTTACACCGATTCACGAATGTCCCATCTTCATCCAATACATAGGCAATTCCACCTGACATACCTGCAGCAAAATTTCTACCTGTGTACCCCAAAACAGCAACAACACCTCCAGTCATATACTCGCAACCATGATCACCAACTCCTTCTACCACGGCCGAAGCTCCCGAATTACGCACGGCAAACCGCTCGCCTGCAACACCCTGAAGATAACATTCCCCCTCTATTGCTCCATAGAGAGCTGTATTTCCAACAATTATTGATTCAGACGGTAGGATTTGAGTGGCTATCTTTGGCGGATAGATAACAATTCTTCCCCCGGAAAGCCCTTTTCCAACATAATCGTTTCCTTCACCTTCTACTTCCAGCGTAACCCCACGGCAAAGCCAAGCCCCAAAAGACTGACCTGTTGTTCCTAAGAATTTTATATGGATAGTGTCGTCTGGAAGCCCATCATGTCCATATCGACTCACAATCTCACCTGATAGCATAGCTCCAGTGGATCTATTGGTGTTTCCAATAGATTTGTTAATTCTTACTGGCTCTTTTTTTTCTATAGCTAACTTTGCAACTTCGATCAGCTCTCTGTCCAAAACATTTTCAATATTATGAAGTTGTTTTTCACACTGATATATCGGAATTTCGGGCCCCACATCTGGTGGTAGAAACAGTTTAGAGAAATCTAATCCTTTAGCTTTCCAATGCTGAATAGCAGGCTCTTTATCTAAAACATTTAATTGACCAACCATTTCATTGAATGTCGCAAAACCTAGTTCAGCCATAATCTCCCTGACCTCTTCTGCGACAAAGAAGAAAAAATTTATTACGTGCTCAGGTTGACCGCTAAATCGTTTTCTTAAAACTGGATCTTGTGTTGCCACACCAACTGGGCAAGTGTTGAGGTGGCACTTTCGCATCATGATACAACCCGAAGCAACCAGTGGGGCAGTAGCAAATCCAAATTCATCAGCCCCCAGTAGAGCTCCAATTACTACATCTCGACCAGTTCTCAACCCCCCATCAACTTGAACAGATATTCTAGATCTAAGTTTGTTCCTAACCAGTGTTTGATGTGTCTCAGCAAGTCCAATTTCCCAAGGTGAACCAGCATGCTTAATAGAGGTTAACGGACTTGCTCCAGTACCACCCTCCATTCCCGAAATAGTTACATGATCAGCTCGAGCCTTAGCTACCCCCGCTGCAACGGTACCAACCCCAACCTCAGAAACAAGCTTAACTGAGATATCAGCCAATGGGTTAACATTTTTTAAATCATAAATTAGCTGCGCTAAATCCTCAATCGAGTAAATATCATGATGTGGTGGAGGTGAAATCAAGCCGACTCCTGGAGTGGAATGCCTTATCTTAGCAATTACAGAGTCGACCTTATGACCAGGAAGTTGGCCTCCCTCGCCAGGTTTAGCACCCTGAGCCATTTTTATTTGAATCATGTCTGCGTTGGTAAGATACTCAGTTGTCACACCAAACCTACCAGATGCAACTTGCTTTATGGCAGATCTTTTGCTGTCCCCATTTTTCATAGGAATAAAACGCTCCGGTTCCTCTCCACCTTCACCGGTATTAGATTTTCCACCGATTCTATTCATAGCTATGGCTAAGTTTTCATGGGCTTCAGCAGAAATTGAACCGTACGACATGGCCCCAGTTGAAAATCTCTTAACAAGCTCTCTTGCAGATTCAACCTTTTCAATACTCAAACTTTTTCGACCAACTTCTTCAGGTCTTTTAATTCTAAATAAACCTCTAATAGTTAATAAACGTTCTGAATTATCATTTATAGATTCTGAGTATTTTCGAAAATTCTGCTGACTATTTCCTCGAACAGCATGCTGAAGATTTGCAACCTCATCAGACGTCCAAGCATGAGCCTCCCCGCGATGACGTAGTGCGTAATCACCACCCACATCCAGCGAATGCTTTAGTATTGGAATATCTCCATATGCGTCTCTATGTCTATTAAATGTTTCCTTAGCTATTTCTTCAAGACCCACACCCTCTATTTGGCTGGCTGTCCCTGTAAAATAGCTATTTATAAATATGCTAGATAAACCTATGGCATCAAAAATTTGGGCTCCACAGTATGACTGATAAGTTGAAATACCCATCTTCGACATGACCTTAAGCAACCCTTTATCAATAGACTTTATATATCTTCGAATAATTTCTTTTTCTTCTACTTCTTTAGGAAAATATCCATTTGCGTGCATTTCAGCAATTGTTTCAAAAGCCAAATAAGGATTAATAGCCTCAGCTCCATAACCCGCTAGAACTGCAAAATGGTGGACTTCACGAGGTTCGGCTGATTCCACAACCAAACCTACGGAAGTTCTTAGCCCTTTCCTAATCAAATGGTGATGCACTGCTGCTGTAGCTAATAATGCGGGTACTGCAACTCTTTCAGAAGAAAACTGTCTATCCGACAAAATTATTATATTACTACCGCCCAGCACAGCTTTCTCTGCTCTCTCGCACAGCACATCAATACAAAGCCCCATCCCATCTGGACCCTTAGATATATCGTAGGTTATATCCAGCGCTTGAGACACAAATTGGTTGTCACCAATATCGCTAATATCTCTAATCTTCTGGAGATCAGAATTGCGTAAAATTGGCTGCCTTACCTCAAGCCTCTTCTGTGTCGATTGATGCTCCCTATCAAAAAGATTAGGTCTAGGCCCAATAAACGAGACCAAACTCATTACGGACTCTTCTCTAATAGGATCAATTGGT
>JAQBUS010000077.1 GCA_027623875.1 Pseudomonadota bacterium | reverse complement strand
ATCAGAAACGTATTATATATACCAGGACCAAAGATCGTTACAAATACAGCAATTCCCATTCCAATCATGCCAAACCAAACTGCCCTTTTGGCGCTTTCTTGATTTGATAAACCACCCAACGATAAAATAAAAAGAACTGCTGCTCCTATATTTGCCGCTGAAACTATACCTTCACCCATCATAACAATCCCTTAAGATTTCTGAAACATAGCTAGCATTCGGCGCGTAACCAAAAATCCACCAACTATGTTGATTGAAGCAATAAAAACCGCAATTACGCTCAAAAACACTACCAAAAAGTTACCTGAGCCGATCTGAAGAAGAGCTCCCAAAATAACTATTCCAGAAATAGCGTTAGTAACTGCCATTAAAGGAGTGTGCAAAGCATGACTCACATTCCAAATTACTTGAAATCCAATAAAACACGCCAGAACAAACACAATAAAATGTTGCATAAAACTCTCAGGGGCAAATGCTCCTATCATAAGCATTAATACACCACCTAATAAAAGCAGGCCAACCTGGGATTTGGTAGCAGAACTAAAAGCTTCTTTTTCCTTCTCACGAAGTTCTGCCCGCGAAAGCGGTTTAGGAGTTTCTTTTTTCTTTACTGAAGCGATAGCTGAAATTTTTGGTGGCGGTGGTGGGAAAGTGATTTTCTTATTATAAACTACTGTCGCCCCACGAAGAACATCGTCCTCCATATCGTGTTCAACATTCCCGTCTTTTTTTGGAGTAAGATCACTAATCATATGACGAATGTTATTGGAATATAAAGTTGAGGCCTGGGAGGCCATTCGACTCGGAAAATCAGTGTACCCTATTATTATAACTCCATTTTCAGTTACAATTCGCTCATCCATAACCGTTAATTTGCAATTGCCACCTCTTTCAGCAGCCAAATCTACTATCACGGAGCCAGGCTTCATTGCCTCGACCATCTCCTTAGTCCAGAGCTCTGGAGCTTCTCTATTGGGGATCAACGCGGTTGTTATTAGAATATCTACGTCGGCTGCTTGGCCTTTAAATAACTCCAACTGTTTTGCAGCAAATTCCGGACTAGATGGGGCAGCATAACCTCCGGTCGAAGCTCCATCTTGGTTGTCGTCAAAGTCGAGTCGTAGAAACTCAGCACCCATTGACTCGATTTGTTCAGCGACCTCCGGCCTTACGTCAAAAGCCTTCACTATAGCACCTAGCGACGTGGCTGTTCCGATAGCAGCTAGACCAGCGACTCCAGCACCAACCACCATAACCTTTGCTGGAGGAACCTTACCTGCAGCTGTTATCTGCCCAGTGAAGAAGCGACCGAAATTATTACTTGCTTCTATTACAGCCCTATAACCTGCTATATTTGCCATTGAAGACAGCGCATCCATTTTTTGAGCTCTGGATATACGTGGAACCATTTCCATAGCAATAACGTTGGTGCCTTTTAGCGAAGCCGTCTCTAATAATGCTTTATTAACAGCAGGGTTACAAAAGGAAATCAAAGTTTGGTCTTGAAGTAAGAATTTTAATTCTGAGGGATTCGGTTGTCGAACTTTTACAACTAAGTTTGAAGTTTTCCAAAGCATGGAGCCAGTCTTTACGACTTTTACTCCCACATCTTTGTACGCTTTATCGTTAAAGCCAGATAGCAGCCCTGCCCCCGACTGAATTAAACACTCGTGACCAAGCTTTTGAAGCTGCACTGCCGACTCAGGCGTCATAGCAACCCGAGTTTCTCCAGAAAAACTCTCTTTTGGTGCTCCTATTATCATATGAACTCCTCTTTCCTAAGGCTTTTAACCAAGCACAGTAATATAATTTTTAGCAAGTATTAAATTAGATTATTTTAAATAAACTTAACTCTTACTAGAAACTCCAGCTGAGCTAAACGTTGCCATTCCGTTATGGCACTCAATAGCCGCTTTTAAAATTCCAATTGCCACAGCAGCTCCTGATCCCTCTCCTAAGCGCATACGTAAGGATAGTAAGGGCTCCTTATTTAATTCTTCTAGCAATAGTACATGTCCATTTTCAGCAGAAACATGCCCAGCAATTACGTGATCCAATGAGCCTAAAAAAGTCTTCTCCAGCACCAAGGCTGCTGCCGTACATATGAACCCATCTAAAAGAAAAGGAACACCTTTAAATCGAGCCGACGCGATTGCTCCGACGATCGCAGCTATCTCTCTGCCACCGAGCCTGCAAAGTACCGTTAAAGGGGAAGGCATATCTACCATATGCAAGTGTAAACCTTTACTGATCACCTCGGCTTTAAGCTTTAAGCCCACCTCATCCACACCGCTCCCTCTCCCAACCCACTTCTCAACCTCTCCACCACAAATTGCTGCAGCTAGCGCAGAAGCAGAAGTTGTATTACCTATGCCCATCTCTCCAGCTATAAATAAATCTGATTCGTCATTTACTGAATTCCAGCCAGTTAAAATCGCTTCGATGCATTCTGTTTCTGTAAGTGCTGACCCAACGGTAAAGTCTTGAGTTTGCCCGTCTAAATCAAGCGCGTATACATCAAGCTGGGCTCCATATAGTTTTGCAACTTGGTTTATGGCTGCACCCCCGTTCTCAAAGTTTGAAACCATTTGCGCAGTAACTTCTTTGGGATATGCGGAAACACCCTTTGTAGAAATCCCATGGTTTCCAGCAAAAATAGCAATTTGTATGTGGTCAAGACGCGGTGTTTCGCGACCCTGCCAACCCGCGATCCATAAAGAAATTTCTTCTAACCTGCCAAGCGACCCTTGGGGTTTCGTAAGCTCACTATTGCGTTTCAATGCCTTGTCATAGCTTATTTGATCAGATTCAGGTTGTGACCCTAATACAGCCTTAAATTCTGATAAAGTTCGAAAATTGTATTTCATTTAATTTCCTTTAGGTGCTAACACTTTTAAATTGCTAAACTTTATCTCTAAAAATATAAATAGTCTAAGGTGTCTCACCATGTCCAGAAACGACACTACATTGTTTCAATTAAACCATATTTATCAAGCGTTCAGTCTCTTGACGAGATTGCCAATTCCAGAGCCAAAATTTTCAACAGCCTCTCCAGCTGCCGAAGCAGGATGGGCTTATCCAGTGGTTGGAATATTTCTTGCTCTTTTAGCCAGTGTTATTGGATTTAGCCTAACGTTTCTCGGTTTTGATAGCGGTATAGTTGCGGGAGCTGTGGTTGTTTCTATCATTTTTTTTACAGGCGGAATGCATGAAGATGGTTTAGCAGATAGCGCTGACGGATTTTGGGGATCCTGGGAACCAGCACGCCGTCTGGAAATAATGAAAGATAGCCATATTGGAACCTTCGGAGTGATAGCATTGTTTTTTTCACTACTTCTTCGATGGTACTGTATAAAAATTTCAATTGATGGATCCTTCTTCTTTACATCATTAATCATTGCTACAACTCTATCCCGCTCTGCTATACCGGTAATTATGTCAATACTTCCTAATGCTCGGGAGGATGGGTTATCTGCAAAAACCGGTCAACCATCGCATATAACTACCCTTGTCGCTATTGCTATCGGTGTCTCTATTACGTTGCTGTTCTCTGGTTGGGTCGGACTAATAATTATCACAGTTTTTTTTCTAACTCTGTGCATAGCAATGCTTTTATCTCGTAGCAAAATTGGCGGCCAAACTGGTGACACAATTGGAGCGTCACAACAACTTGCTGAGTTATCAATATTTAGCTGCTTAATTATCGCATTCTAACTCGCCGCACTAGTCATCCTCTGAATAAATAATTAATAATAAACCCAAGCATGTTTAACCGTGTTACCGGCCTCTGATCCAAAAAAAATACCCTAAGCTTATTCCTTGCGAACCAAACCCGAAAGACAGTTTTTGAGGTAGCCCCTCCAGGAGCAGGGAAGTACGGCACTTGGTCAACGGCCATGAAGAAAATGGTGTAATAATTTTTTCCACTAACGGTTACATTGCATCGCGCAATAAGAATATTTATTAGGTCCTATAATATAATCCCTTGCAAGAAAATCTTGTGCCTGATTAGTTGATTATATGGTGACTAAATTCAATCCAACGGATGTTTTAAACCTCCCGCTTGTGGCAAACTTAGCAACCATTGCGGATGATGGCTCTCCCCGTAACGCCCCCATGTGGTTCATTTGGGAAAATGATGCCATATGGCTTCTTGGATCTACAGATACGAGTTCGGTTAAACGCGTCGAGCACGATCCTAGATGTGCTGTTGAAATAGTTCATTTCGATAATGATGCTGGCATATTATTGCATCTAGGCCTGAGAGGGGTGGCGAGCATTGATCCGATGTCGTCAGAAAGGTTTCGTCGATTGCTAAGAAAATATCTTGGCAATGAGGATAACTGGAACTCTTGGTTTATCGAAAACGTAGCATTGATTGATGACCCAAACGGCCGTTTGATCAAATTGAATCCTAAAAGTTTTTTTTCCAACAACGTTTCTTATTTTAGAACTGGGCCAAATTTAGCTTGGCCGCCCAATCCAAATAATACTAGTATGTGAATTACAGAAAAACTCCCTGAAATAGCTAAAATCTATCCTAATCAAAAATATACAAAAAATATCGACATTTTGAACTAAGCTAATTTGACGAATTAAGCAGCAGCACGGCTTAATAAAATTTCATCTATCTTCTGCTGTGCTCCGAATTCATCTGCTCCGTCTATTACACCTATTTCGCGAGAAAGTCTGCCAAGCGCTGCTTCATACAGCTGACGCTCCGAATAACTTTGCTCCCTTTGATCTCCATTGCGATGGAGATCTCGAACTACTTCTGCTATCGCTATTAGGTCGCCCGAATTTATCTTTTGTTCATATTCTTGGGCACGCCTAGACCACATTGCCCGCTTAACACGTGCTTTACTTCTTAGTGTTCTCATCGCGTGAGCCACCACATCTGGCGAACTAAGAGACCTCATTCCAACGGCAATCGCTTTATTCGTAGGGACCTTCAGTGTCATCTTATCTTTCTCAAATGAGATAATAAATAGCTCAAGCTCCGTTCCAGCAACCTCTTGAGTTTCAATCTTAACAATTTTACCTACGCCATGCGCCGGGTAGACAACAAATTCATCTGGTGAGAAATCTTGTTTTTTAGTATTCATTGCTTTTCTCTCTCTTTCGAGAGCTCCCTAATAAATTTAAACAATACGCGAAAGCCAGTTAAGTTTCCTCGTCATCAATTATTTTTATCCTCAAATATTTTTCTGCAGCTTCTCCGCAAGACTATAAACTGTTCTTTGTTATACTTAACATAAACATCAAAGCATTGCAAAATATACCAAATTGTATTTCGCTGTACTTCAAGAAAATTAACACGCTAACACTTTGTTTTTTTACCATGATATTTTAATTATTTATTAACCACCTTCACCTGGGTTCTCAGAAAAATATTTCTCTAACTTACCTTCTTCCCCATCACGTTCATCTGCTTCAGGAAGGGCATCTTTTTTGCTAATAATAACTGGCCATAACTCTGAATACTTACGGTTGAACTCCACCCAAGTCTCTGCACCAGGTTCAGTATCGGGTAATATTGCATCAACTGGACACTCCGGTTCACACACACCACAGTCAATGCACTCGTCTGGGTTAATAACCAGCATGTTCTCGCCTTCGTAGAAACAATCTACAGGACAAACCTCAACGCAATCTGTGTGCTTGCAGCCAATACAGGAGTCATTAACAATATAAGTCATTTTAAAGCCTAAATTTTTTACTTAAAACTGCAGTAATACTCATGATCAAATCATTCAAGGTGTGATACCTCAAATATTTTCAGGTTTTATAAAACTTTCGCTTTATGATTCATGTTTCTTTATGTCTTCTGACTTAGCGAATTCATTATCTGATTTTTTTTACTAAACATTTCGTTATACAAAAGTGCGGTTTCCTTTGCTGAAACTCGCCGAGAACCGCAGCTTAATACCTCAACAACTTTTATCGAACTTCCTACATTAAAAGTTAAGACATCCCCCACAGAAATCTCAGTAGATGGTTTGAATTTTTTATTCTGATTTACCCTTATCCCTACACTCTTAATATAATTCCTTGAAATTGAATGCGTTTAAAAAATCGTGAGAAGCATAACCACTTATCCACACGAATTCTTTCTGGGTTTTCGGACAACTACTTTCCTGCCTTAAGCCCCATCAGCGCCATAGCAAATGGATTATTCGGATCTATCGCTTTCTCCACTATTGGGGTTTTTTCAATTTTCTTTGATCTCTCAATTTTTTCTGGGCCCTTAAATTTAGATTTTCCTTTTGCGGTAGTGGCAGGTTTTTGCTTTGAGCTTCGTCGTGCCTCTGGCTTGTTATTCTTAACCTGCA
>JAQBUS010000076.1 GCA_027623875.1 Pseudomonadota bacterium | reverse complement strand
TCTAGGAAATGGTTGGCCAAATTTCATTGTATTATTGGGAGGTGGAGTAATAATTATTGCTTTGCTAATGCTTTTTTCTGAACGTGAGATCAATAAGTAGAAATTTTGTACTAGTTATCAGATAATTTTATAGAATGATAAGAATAACCTTGACCATATGGTAAAAAAAGTAACTACTCTAATTATAAAAAAAGGGGGAATATTTATGAAATTTAATTTTAATTATACGCGTCGTGCGATCTTGGTTGTAGCCACTTCTGTTGGTTTGGCAATGACTGCTGGGGCGTCCTTAGCCGAGAAGGTTAAGGTTGGGGCAGTATACACTTTGCCTGTTGAACAGCAGTGGATTAGCCGCATTCACAAGGCATTAAATGCGGCAAGTGATAGAGGGGAAGTCGAGTATGTTTTCTCCGAGAATGTCGCCAATACAGATTATGAAAGAGTAATGCGAGAGTATGCGGAGCAAGGTATGCATATGATTGTTGGTGAGGTCTTCGGTTTAGAAAGAGCCGCTCGTAAAGTTGCAAAAGATTATCCAGGCACTGCGTTTTTAATGGGATCGTCTTTTGGCCCCGTATCTCCAAATTTTGCGGTGTTTGATAATTGGATTCATGAGCCAAGTTACCTTTCAGGAATGATAGCTGGTGCTGAAACCAAGTCTAATGTGATTGGTATGGTAGGAGGTTATGCAATACCTGAGGTTAACCGTCTGATGCACGCTTTTATGGATGGTGCTAAAGAAGTAAATCCTAACGTAAAGTTTTTAGTCAGCTTTTTAGATAGCTGGTATGACCCACCCAAAGCTAAAGAGAGCTCTTTTGCTATGATTGATGCTGGAGCAGATATCATGTTTGCTGAGAGATTCGGTGTCGCTGATGCTGCAGTAGAACGAGGAGTAAAAGCAGTCGGGAATGTAATTGATACTTCTGGAGATTACCCGGGAACAATCCTAGCTTCTGCTCTTTGGCATTTTGAGGCGACAATAGATAAAGCGGTATCTAAGGTGGCCAGTGGAAATTTTGAAGCCGTCGACTATGGCCAATATAGCTTTATGGGTTTTGGCGGAGGATCTTTAGTGGTTGATGAATCTCTGGTTTCTTCTGACGTAATGGCTGAGGTGCGTGTTCGTGAGGCAGAAATAATGGGTGGTATGTTTCGAGTGAATGTCAATGACGCTCGCCCAATATCTGATAAATAATATAGAGTAGAAGTAGGCCGGTTCGTAGTAACCGGCCTAACTCATCTTGATGTCAGCAAAAAACGTTTTATCATTACTGTCTCTGTCGAAGAGGTTTGGGACTACACTAGCTAACGATCAAGTTACCCTTGATTTAAAGAGGGGAGAAATCCTAGCGCTGTTGGGCGAAAATGGAGCTGGAAAAACAACTTTAATGAATATGCTTTTTGGGCATTATCTTCCTGATGAGGGAAGCATACTAATTTCGAATGCAGAAGATAAAATGGTTCCCCTAACACCAGGCCATCCTCAAGCCGCCTTGGCTGCTGGTATAGGCATGGTTCACCAACATTTTACCTTGGCGGAGAATTTAACAGCACTTGAAAATATTACCTTAGGATCTGAACCTCTTTGGGCGTTGGGAACCAATAAAGTTAAAGTGCGTGAGAAAATTGAAAAAATTATTAAGCGCAGTGGTCTTAAAGTAGATTTAAATGTAGCTGTTGGTCGGCTTTCAGTGGGCGAAAAGCAGAGAGTGGAAATTTTAAAGGCTCTGTATCGAGATGCCAAAATTCTTGTTTTAGATGAGCCGACAGCGGTCCTAACTCCGCAAGAGGCCGACCTATTATTTAAAAATATACAAGCTATGACGCTAGATGGGCTCTCTGTAATTTTTATCTCACATAAATTACGCGAGGTTCTTGAATTTTCCCATCGAATAGTTGTTCTTAGGAATGGAAAAAAAGTAGGAGAAATTCTAACGTGTGATGCCGATGAAAAGATAATAGCTAATATGATGGTGGGTGAAGATGCTAAAGTATTGAAACGAACTAAGCTTAAGGTTGGACAATCGCTTTTGAGTCTTTCGGCTATAACTTTGAAGGGAAACTCGTTGCGCAACAGTCTTTCCGATATCTCCCTTGTTGTGCATGAACACGAAGTTTTAGGTGTGGCTGGTGTTTCAGGGAACGGACAGTCCGTCCTAGCTGAACTAATTTCAGGGCTTTCTTTTCCTAATTTGGGGGAAATAAAAATTGGATCTAATAGAATCGATAAACCTAGCCCAATGGCAATGATAAGTGCCGGTATTGGTAGAATTCCAGAAGATCGCCATCGGGATGGAATAGTCGGGAGTATGACCGTCGCTGAAAACGCTATCTTGGAAAGCCTTAATGATCCGAGAGTGCAAAGGTTTGGTTTTCTAAGGCAAGAAGCGATGACAGATTATGCTGAAAAATTATGTGAGGCTTATGATGTTCGCGGGCCTGGGGTTCGATTTCCAGCCAGATTGCTATCAGGAGGGAATATTCAAAAATTAATATTGGCCCGGGTTTTTGAAAAGCTTCCAAGTCTGATTTTAGCCAACCAGCCTACCCGCGGTCTTGATTTAGGAGCCGCTAGTGACGTTGAAAGAAGGTTGCTCGATGCCCGAAACCGCGGGGCCGGGGTTATTCTTATATCTGAGGATTTAGATGAAATTTTACGTCTCTCGGATAGAATTATGGTTATGTACAGTGGTGAACTTAAAGAGGTTAGTTCAAGGAACAGGGAAGAAATAGGAATGTTAATGGCTGGAAAAAATAAATGATTAGGATTGAAGCGCGAAATTCTCCACCAATGCTATTAAAAGTTGGAGTGCCGATATTTGCTGCTTTTGTATCACTTCTCTTGGCCGCAATTCCGTTAGCATTTGCGGGAGCGAATATTGGCACAGCTTTTGTAGAAATGGTTCGAGGAGTGTTTGGTTCTGTTTTTGCATTCTCTGAAATGCTTACCCGTGCGACCCCGTTAATTTTTACTGGCCTAGCTGCAGCTGTAGCTTTTAGAGCTAGGCTTTGGAATATTGGAGCTGAAGGGCAGTTATATCTTGGGGCGATGGCTGCCGTTGCTGTAGGGACAGGGGTGTTAGATGTCTCAGGTATTATTTTGATACCAGTCATAATCATTATCGGATGTTTTGCTGGAGCGTTTGGGATGGCTGTCCCGGTAATTTTGAAAACCCGGTTTGGAGCAGATGAGGTAGTAACAACCTTGTTGTTAAATTTTATAGTGTTGATTTTGGTCCAAATGATGTTGGAGGGGCCTTTAAAAGATCCTATGGGGTTAGGTTGGCCACAGTCCTCGCCTATTCTTGATCAGGGAATGTTACCAGTTTTATTAGATCGAATGCGAGTCCATTCGGGTTTAATTATCGGGTTGATACTAGCTCTAGTCCTACAACTCTTAATTACCCGGTCTGTATGGGGATTTAAATTGAGAGCAGTCGGTGAGAATATTGCGGCTTCTCGGCATGCTGGCATCCGAATTAATAGATCTCTGCTGAGTGTTGCCGTATGTTCAGGTGGTCTCGCTGGTTTGGCAGGGGTTAGTGAGGTTATCGGATTAAAGGGTTACCTTACCGCTGATATATCCCCTGGGTTTGGTTATACTGGTATAGTGGTGGCTATGTTGGCCGGGCTGTCACCCGTTGGTGTCGTAGTTGCAGCCCTATTTATTGCGTCAGTATTCGTTGGGGCAGATAGTATGAGCAGAGCTATGGGGGTTTCGTCTTATCTGGCAGATCTTGTCGTATCCATGTCTCTCCTGTGCGTTTTAATAGGAGGTTTTTTTGCGCATTATAGAGTTGCGTGGGTTTCGGCTCCCGCGAAGGTAAAAAAATGATGGATATCTTTAACATTCTTATCAGCGAGTCTTTTTGGGCTGCTTCATTACGAATATCAACTCCATTGATTTTTGGAGTTTTGGGAGCACTTTTATGTGAGAAATCTGGAGTTTTAAATCTTGGAATTGAAGGTATATTTGTCGCCGGGGCTATGTCTGGTTGGTTGGCTGTTTGGCTGGGAGCAGGGCTTTTAGGTGGGGTAATGGTCGCTGCCTTAACCGGTGCGCTTTTTGGTTTAATACACGCTATATTAACTATACCTCTCGGATTATCTCAACACGTTTCGGGGTTGGGGGTAACATTATTTGCGACGTCTATTAGCTATTTCATTTATAGAACTGCTCTCCCTAATGTTACATCTCCGCCAAGGATAGAACCTTTTAGACCAATTGATTTACCTATAATTTCTGATCTCCCTTTTTTTGGGCCAGTTTTTGGACAGCAAACTGCCATGACCTGGCTAGCATTACTAATGGTTTTAGTTGTTTGGTACGTGCTCTATCGGACACCTCTGGGTACGGCTATTCAAGCAGTGGGAGATAACCCAAATTCGGTTGATGCTCAGGGTTTATCTGTGTATGCTTTAAGAGTTGGAGCAGTGGTTGCTGGATCATCGTTAATGGCTCTTGGGGGAGCTTTTTTAACGATGTCGGCTTTTGATGCATTCTTTTTTGGTATGGTTAATGGGCGAGGGTGGATTTGTATAGCACTCGTAATATTTGCAAGTTGGAGGCCAGGGAAAGCGCTCTTAGGGGCGTTGCTCTTCGGGGCTTTTGATGCACTTCAAGTGCGGTTGCAAACAGAAGTTGGATCATTTGTTCCTGGGCAGGTTTTTTTAATGGCCCCATATTTACTTTCGATCGTGGCTCTTATCGTCGCTGCTCGGAGGGCAGATTATCCGCGGGCACTTTTGGTTCCTTGGTTTAAAGGGGAAAGGTAAGGAGATGGCAGTTTTTGATTTAATTATAAAAAATGCAACATTACCAGACGGTCGGAAGGGGATTGATGTTGCATGTAAGGATGGATTTATTTCAGAGGTTGGGTTAAATATCGATGCTGAGGCAAAACAAATTATTCAAGCTAAGGGTTATTTGCTCTCTCCGCCTTTTGTTGACCCACACTTCCATATGGATGCAACGCTTTCCTTAGGCACTCCTAGGCTTAATGTATCCGGTACTTTGCTTGAAGGAATATCCTTGTGGGGTGAATTGAAGCCGGTTCAAAAAGTAGATGAAATCATCAAAAGAGCACTTAAATATTGTGACTTGGCTGTGTCAATGGGTATTGGTGCAATACGAAGTCATGTAGATATTTGTGATAACGAATTAAAGGGAGTCGAAGCTTTACTGGATGTACGCAAAACCGTAGCTCCGTACCTTGATTTGCAGCTAGTTGCTTTCCCACAAGACGGCCTACTTCGCTCTCCACCCGCACGCTTAAACCTGACTAGGGCGCTAGATATGGGTGTAGATATTGTTGGGGGTATCCCACACTTTGAGCGAACAATGGGGGAGGGCCGTGAATCAGTTCGTATTTTGTGCGAGATAGCAGCCGAACGAGGATTAATGGTCGATATGCATTGCGATGAAAGTGATGACCCAATGAGTCGTCATATAGAATCGTTGGCTTATGAGACCCATCGACTCGGCCTTACAGGAAATGTTACGGCGTCGCATCTTACATCAATGCACTCCATGGATGATTATTACGTGTCAAAACTTATACCATTAATAGTTGAGGCAGGGATACATGCTATTCCTAATCCTCTGATAAATATAATGCTTCAAGGTCGACACGATACTTTTCCAAAACGAAGAGGTCAAACTCGGGTGGCAGAGTTAAGGGACGCTGGCGTCACAGTTGGATTCGGTTCTGATTGCATGATGGATCCATGGTACTCTCTTGGGAAGGCGGATATGCTTGATGTTGCCATTATGGGCCTCCATGTTGGTCAATTATCAAGTAGATTAGATATGGAGTGGTGCTTTGACGCTGTTACAGTTAATTCAGCTAAAATAATGAATCTTGATGGTTACGGACTAGAAAAAGGTTGTAAAGCTGACATGGTATTGATGCAGGCCAAAGATAAAATCGAAGCGTTAAGGTTACGGGCCAACCGTTTGGTTGTAGTTCGAGGTGGTAATATTATTGCCGAGAATGATTCGCTAATAACAACCTTGTCTTTAGGGGGTAGACCCTCTTCAATTAATCCAGCAGATTACGTGCCATCAGGGCTTTGAGATTTTTATTTATTTTTCCCATGAATTTCTGTTTTCATTGGGCAAAGGACAGCATATTAAACCTATAAATTTAAAGGCTAAGTAAAACAGAAATCATGGAGAAAAGAATGATAAAATTGGCTATTCCTGCCCCGGAGTTGGCAACCATTCCTGTATTCGGTACAAACGAGGAATTCCCCATCCGTCGTATATATTGCATTGGGAGGAATTATGCCGATCACACGATCGAAATGGGAGGAGACCCTGATCGAGAGCCACCAT